>JALRCB010000078.1 GCA_023257525.1 Candidatus Nanopelagicales bacterium | reverse complement strand
TCTTCGACATCGGTCAAAATATCTCTGACAACCCGGAGTCCGCTGGCAGTTCCGGTTGGTAAATCGATTTGAGTTACATCACCTGTGATTACCATGGTGGATCCAAATCCAAGTCGGGTCAAAAACATTTTCATTTGTTCAGCAGATGTATTTTGAGCTTCGTCCAAAATAATGAATGCATCGTTCAATGTACGCCCACGCATATAAGCCAGAGGTGCAACTTCGATTGTGCCACTTGTCATCAAGCGCGGGATCGAATCTGGGTCAACCATGTCATGAAGTGCGTCGTAAAGCGGTCGAAGGTACGGATCGATCTTTTCGCTTAAAGTTCCCGGTAGAAAACCTAACCGCTCGCCTGCTTCAACGGCTGGTCTGGTCAGAATGATTCTGGTGACTTGTTTGCTTTGAAGGGCTTGGACTGCCTTCGCAACTGCCAGGTAAGTTTTTCCAGTTCCAGCGGGCCCGATTCCAAAAACAATAGTGTTTTCATCGATTGCGTCAACATATCGTTTTTGGTTCAGGGTTTTGGCACGAATCGTCCGACCCCGACTAGAAATAATGTTTGCAGTCAATACGTCAGCTGGGCGCACATCTGAGCGAAGCATTGCAATTGATCGCTCCACAGACTCTGGCGTTAGACCCTGGCCAGTACGCAGCATTACTAACATTTCAGAAATCAAGGTTTCGATTAATTCAACGCTTGGCTTCGGGCCATCGATGGTTATTTCATTGCCGCGCACCAAAATCACCGAGTCAGCGAAAGACTTCTCGATTACTCGGATTAATTCATCGCGGGCGCCAGTGACCGAAACCATTGGTGTGGAAGTCGGAACAATCACAACTGTGTGAGATGGCGAGGCAGAAACTGTCATTTGACCTAATTCTATGGCAGAAACGAGAAGTGCGAGTCGGCTATCCCGGTGGCCAAGACAGGCTTCGGCCGCCAAGAACGTGGAAATGCACATGCGCAACAGACTGCCCAGAGTCTTCGCCGTTATTGGTCACAATTCGGTAACCCGTAGCAAGGCCCTCATGCTCTGCCACTTTGGTTGCCAAAGTCAAGAGCTCACTGGCTAGATCCGGATCATTCGACATCAAGTCAGTTACATCAGCAAAGTGCTTTTTTGGAATTACCAACACATGCGTTGGAGCCTTTGGATCGATATCTCGAAAAGCTATCGCCAAATCAGATTCCAAAACAACATCAGCTGGAATTACGCCAGCTGAAATCTTGCAAAACAAACAATCTTGTACGGCGCTCATAATTCCCTACTACGACCAGCGCTGACTGCGCATTAGTAGTCCACCGACTGCGATGGCGCCAGCTGTTGAGGTACGCATGACACTTGCTCCCATGTGAACTACGCGAGCTCCAGCACTTGAGAACGCAGCTAGCTCGTCAGGCGATATTCCACCTTCTGGACCAACGACGATCATGATGGTTCCTTGCTCTCTTATTGCACAGGCAGCTAGCGCTTGATCAGCACTTTCATGCAATACAAAAACACTTTGGGCTTGAGACATCAGTTCGCAAACTTCTGCCGTTGACTTCAGATTGGAAATTTCTGGAATCCAGGCGCGACGAGATTGCTTTGCTGATTCGCGTGATGTGCGACGCCATTTTTCTAAACCTTTTTCAACGGAATCCCATTTGCCGATTGAGTGTTCAGCGCGCCAAGGAATGATTGCGTCAGCTCCAACTTCGGTAAGCATCTCAACGGCTAGTTCAGCGCGCTCACCTTTAGCAAGTGCCTGTACAACTACGAACCTTGGTTCTGGAGCTTCTTCAAATGTGAATTGATCAATACTTAGATCCAGGCTGTGCTTGTGAACTTTAACCACAGAGGCAATCGCTCGAGTACCTTGGCCATCACACAGATGGATAACTTCACCTTCGCGCATGCGCTTTACCGTTGCAGCATGGCGACCTTCGTCTCCATCGAGTGTGAAGGTTTTGGTTTCTTTAGAAATCTCACCTGGATTAACTAGAAATTCTGCAGCAGTCATCGGGTTGTAAACGCATCCTTAAGTTTTCCAAACAAGCTTGATGATTGTTCGTGAAGTTGTGCGGACGGAGTTTCCTCTCCCCGCAAACTTGCCAATTGTCTGATCAAATCTTCTTGCGCTTTGTCTAAACCACTTGGCGTAAGTATTTCTAAGTGAACAATCAGGTCACCTCGGCCCGAACTGCGCAGGCGTGGCATTCCTTTGCCACGCAATGTCACAGTCGAGCCAGATTGAGTCCCAGGTTTGATGTGAATTGGCGCAGTGCCATCTAAAGTTTCAAGTTCCATAGTTGCGCCAAGTGCCGCAGCAGTCATTGGCAGCGACATAGTTGCATGCAACTGATCACCATTGCGCTGGAAAACTGGGTGTGGCAATTCGATTAGTTCAACGTAAAGATCGCCAGCAGGTCCACCGCCTGGTCCAACTTCACCTTGACCAGTCATCTGGATGCGAGTGCCACCTTCAACTCCTGGCGGAATCTGGACCGACAAAGTGCTGCGAGTTCGGACTCGGCCATCGCCAGCACACTCTGCACAAGGATGTGGGTTAAGTGAGCCAAAGCCTTGGCACTGTGGGCATTGTCGGGAAGTCATTACTTGGCCCAAGAAAGATTTTTGAACCGATTGAACTTCACCGCGACCAGCACACATTGTGCAACTAACGATGCTGGCACCTGAAGATGTGCCTTCACCGGAACATGAGTTGCAAGTTACTGCCGTATCGACTGCAAATTCCCTAGTTGATCCAAACGCAGCTTCATCTAGTGTTACTTGAAGTCTGATTAAGGCATCTTGGCCACGGCGTTTACGTGATCGTGGACCGCGTTGTCCCCCGCCACCGAAGAATGCATCAACGATGTCACCGAAACCAAAACCTGCAGCTGAATTGAATCCGCCACCGGATGAGAACGGATCGCCACCAAGGTCAAACATTTCGCGCTTTTGTGGATCTGAAAGAACTTCGTAAGCCGAAGTTACGTCCTTGAAGCGCTCGCCTGCTTCGGCGCCTGG
This sequence comes from Candidatus Nanopelagicales bacterium, assembly GCA_023257525.1. Taxonomy (GTDB): domain Bacteria; phylum Actinomycetota; class Actinomycetes; order S36-B12; family UBA5976; genus UBA5976. Next base: position 1,728 of record JALRCB010000078.1, on the reverse strand, counting down.
ATTAACATCCGGATGTAGTTCTCTGGCTAATTTGCGATAAGCGCGCTTGATTTCTTCTGGCGTAGCTTCGCGATTTACACCTAAGACTTTGTAATAGTCAGTCATTTTTACTGATCCTTCAAAATCTGACCAACATACTTAGCGACCGCTCGGACTGCGCCCATAGATCCGGCGTAATCCATTCGAGTTGGCCCCAAAATTCCCATAGTCGCTAGCGCTTGATCTCCTGAGCCATAACCAACTGTTACCACGGAAGCGCGCTGCAGTTCTTCAACTGGATTCTCGTGACCAATTCGAACTGTCAACGAATCTGGCTCTGCAGCTTCGCCAAACAATCTAAGTAGAACTACATGCTCTTCAAGTGCTTCAAGTACTGGCCCGACTGCAGTTGTGAAGTCTTCACCAACACGAGCAAGATTCGAAGTTCCACCGACAACAACTCGCTCTTCATTCTGAGAAACCACCGCATCCAAAATGGTCGCCACCACAGTGTTAACTGCTGGCTTGAATTCTGGTGCAAAGTAATCGGCTAGCCCAAGTAGCCGATCTGGTACATCTGTAAACAACTGACCATCGAGAGCAACATTGAGTCGAGTCCGCAGATCCTGCAAGAAGTCATCTGAATATTTGCTCATCATGTCGACAGTTCGCTGTTCAATCCGACCAGTATCAGCAATCAGAATCAACAGCAGCCTGGTGCCACCTGAACTAACTAATTCAATATGTCGAACTGAGCTTCTGCCCAACGATGGATACTGCACTAAAGCAACTTGTTTAGTAAGTTGCGACAACAACCGTACGGTTCGATTCATAACGTCGTCTAAATCAACTGCTTGATCTAGGAATGTTTGAATTGCTTTACGTTCTGGCTGTGACATCGGCTTGATTGAATTAAGTTTGTCAACGAATAGTCGGTAGCCCTTATCCGTTGGGATTCGTCCGGCACTGGTATGTGGAGCGCTGATGTAGCCCTCTTCTTCCAGGGCTGACATGTCATTGCGAATTGTTGCAGAAGATACTCCGATGGAATGGCGATCGGCTAATGCCTTTGATCCAACTGGTTCATGTGTTTGGACATAGTCCTCAACGATGGCTCGCAAAACCGCTAATTTACGGTCTTCCATCCCAACTCCTAGCACTCACAGGTATCGAGTGCCAGTCTAACCTTGGTTAGGCCCACAAGCGCGCGACTAAGCCATCGGCTAACAAGCGACCTTGAAATGTAAGGACTGCTTTGCCATTGGCAAACTCTTGCGGAACTAACAATCCTTCGGAAACTGCGAGCTCGGCCTGAGCCAGTCCGGCCGCTCCAAGTGAAGTTAGCGCCAGTCCTTCCCGCAACCGAAGTCCAAGCATGATGTCTTCGTGCTTCACATCTTCTGCTGCCAAGACTTCGCTATCGGCAATTGCAGATACGCCGTCATCTACTTTTGCCGCCCAAGCTGCGGGGTGCTTTAAATTCCACGACCGAGTGCCAGCCGAGTGTGCATGTGCTCCTGGTCCAATTCCTAACCAGTCTTGGTTGCGCCAGTAGGCAATGTTGTGACGACATTCACCACCTGGCTTTGCCCAGTTACTAACTTCATACCAAGTCATTCCAAGAGTATGAAGTTTATTGTCAATCAATTCGTAACGGTTAGCAGCAACATCATCACTTGGATTGGGTACTTCACCTCGAGCAACTCGAGCAGCTAAGCGGGTTCCGGGCTCAACAATCAATGAATAAGC
>JALRCB010000077.1 GCA_023257525.1 Candidatus Nanopelagicales bacterium | reverse complement strand
AGACTTTGCCGAGATCTACGACCTTGTAGGCGTGCGCATTCTGGTCGACTCCGTGCGAGATTGCTACGCGGTCCTCGGTGTTCTTCACTCGAAGTGGAGCCCTGTGCCAGGCCGCTTCAAGGACTACATCGCGATGCCAAAATTCACGATGTATCAGTCACTTCATACGACAGTGATCGGTCCAAACGGCAAACCAGTTGAATTCCAAATTCGAACTCAAGAAATGCACCGCGCTGCTGAATATGGTGTGGCATCGCATTGGCGTTATAAGCAAGACAAGGTAGCTGGTAAAGATGGACCAGATGATCTTGGTTGGGTGCGCCAACTTTTGGATTGGCAACGCGAAACTGCCGATCCAGGGGAGTTCCTTGATTCGTTGCGAGATGACTTAGGTGCAGCCGAAGTTTATGTATTCACTCCAAAGGGTGAAGTCATGGCACTGCCAGCTGGAAGTACCCCAATTGACTTTGCATACAGCGTCCACACTGAAGTTGGAAATAGGTGCGTAGGTTCTCGTATCAATGGAAAACTTGCACCACTCGATACCAAGTTGGCCAACGGTGACAACGTAGAGATCATCACCAATAAATCTGATTCAGCTGGCCCATCACGCGACTGGATCAACATCGTGGCTAGTGCCCGAGCCAAGTCCAAGATCAAGGCTTGGTTCTCTAAAGAGCGCCGTGAAGAAGCGATCGAAACTGGCAAAGAAGCAATAGTACGAGCCATGAAGAAAGGTGGCGTTCCACTTCGGTTACTCACCAACAGCATGCTCAACACACTGGCGCTGGAATCAAATTACGCAGACGTCAGTGCACTTTATGCAGCCGTCGGTGAAGGTCATTTAGGTGCACAAACTGTTGTAACCAGACTTACAGCCTCCCTTGGTGGTGATGAAGGCTTAATCGAAGATGCTTCCGAGCAAGTACTGCCAAGTCGAGTGGCGAACCGTCGCGATGCTAAACCAGATCCTGGCATTACGGTGATTGGCGCGGATGACACCTGGGTTAAATTGTCACGTTGCTGCACGCCAGTGCCGGGCGATGAAGTCCTTGGTTTCGTTACTCGCGGCTCTGGCATTTCAGTTCACAGAACTGATTGCGTTAATGCTGATGATCTGCGAACTCAACCAGAACGTCTTGTTGAAGTAGCTTGGACGCCTGGTAAGAGCAGTATCTTCTTGGTGAACATTCAAGTTGAAGCACTCGATCGGGCCAGATTGTTGTCAGATGTTACCCGAGCGCTTTCAGATCAGCACGTAAACATTTTGAATGCGTCAGTTACCACGACTAAGGATCGCGTTGCCATCTCACGTTTCACATTTGAGATGGGGGATCCGTCACACTTGAATCAAGTGCTTCGCGCGGTAAAGGGTATCGACGGCGTCTATGACGTCTATCGAGTTTGAGTTACTTCTTAACCTAAAGTTGCAGCGCCAGAGCGAGCAGCTTCTAGCAAGCCTTGAGCTTGAGCAATTTGAGTCTCTAACTTAGAAACATCAGCAGTCTTACCTGCAGTTGCCGCGGCAGCTTTTTGCTTTTCAAGTTTTGCGATGCTCGCCTCAAACGAAGTAACAAGTGAATTAGCGCGATCCACAACCTCAGGCTTGGAGCGATGCCATTGTTCTTCCTGAAGGCTACGAATTGCATCTTCGACCGCTTTTAGTCGGCGTTCAATCTTGTCTTTGTCATTGCGCGGAACATGTCCGGCCTTTTCCCAAGCTTCCTGAATCTCACGTAACGCAGCCTTTGCTGAGTCAACATTCGTGATTGGAAGCAACGCTTCGGCTTTTTTGAGCAATTCAAGTTTGACTTCAAGATTCTTTGTGAATTCTTCATCACGAACGGAGTTGGCAGCATTGCGATTTGCGAAGAACTTATCTTGGGCGGACTTGAACTCAGCCCAAAGCTTTTCTTCTTGGCCCTTGGCAGCACGCGCCGTAGCTTTCCATTCATCCATCAGTTTTTTGTAGGCAGTTGTGGTGTTTGCCCACTCAGTAGATTCAGCTAATTCATCAGCTTTCTTTATCAAAGCTTTCTTGGCATTCACAGCCTCGGTACGACTTGCGTCTAACGTTGAGAAATATGAGCGACGAGCCTTATCGAATGCTGATCTCGCGTGACTAAAACGCTTCCAAAGTTCTTGTTCTTTGGCACGATCCGCGTTTGGAAGTTTCTTCCATTGGTCAAGTAGCTCTTTGTACTTTTCGCCAGTAACTTTCCAAGCTGTGGAGTTTGCTAGCGATTCAGCAAGTGCAACAATTTCTTCTCGCTTAGCAAGGGCTGCGGCTTTAACTTCAGCTTTCTTAGCGCTAGCAGCGGCCTTATGAGCTTCAAAACCAGCCAGCAAAGAATCCTTGCCAGCGCGAATTTTGTCGAAGTCACCAAGCAAATTTGGATTTTCAATTGCCTTGTCGATCCGGTCAATTAAAGCGGTGATGGATTCAACATTGCCTTTGCCGTCTTTCAGGCGAGCTGCGGCTAGTTCAATCTCAGAAATTAAGTCGTGATAACGCTTAGTGAAGAACTCCAAGCCTTCATTTGGTTCGCCTGCTGCGTACTGACCAATCTTGGTGGGCCCGGAAGGAGCATTTAGGAATACGTTTCCTTCGTCATCTACATAGCCAAACTCGTTAGTTGTTGTCATGACGTGTCCTTTTGTTCGGGTCCCTTATGGGCTCTTGGTGTGCCATCCAATTATGGCGTAGTTGAAGCCTTGCTAATAACGACTGCTTGGCTAGGTAAACCATCACTAGATCCATCTAAAACCCCAGCGGATGCAACGTTATCGAGCACATCTAAGCCTTCGGTGATGTTTCCCCAGACTGAGTAGTTCGGTGGCAGTGGTGAATCTTGGTATACCAAGAAGAACTGGCTGCCGTTTGTATTAGGGCCACTATTTGCCATGGCAACTGTGCCGCGTGGATAAATGTAGTTGCCATCGGCCCCTGCAGTTGGCAAGTTTTCATCTGCAAAGCTAAAGCCTGGACTTCCAGTGCCATCGCCTGCTGGATCGCCACACTGAAGTACAAAGATTCCTTGAGTGGTTAAGCGGTGACATGAAGTGTTGTTGTAAAAGCCTTGGTTAGCAAGCCAAGCGATAGTTCCAACTGTTGTTGGTGCCTTGACATCCGTTGCAAACTTGATCAGGCCACAGTTCGTTTCGATGCTGAATTCACTGGCAGTTGGCAAGTCAGCTGTAGCACTGCCAAAAGTAATGTTGTTGGCTCGAACCTGAACTGGTTCCTGGCAACCCTCGATTGGAGCATTAGTGGAAATTGCAACCGGCTCAGGCTGAGCTGAAGCACTTGCGGCTGGATCGGCAATAATCTCGTCAGATTGACCATTCTGATATGTGGCAAAGCCGATTAAGCCAACAAACAGCAACCCGAGTACCACGATGCTGATAAAGCGGTCGCGCACCTTGCGGTGGGCACGACGTTCTTGCTGACGCGCAAATTTGGCTCGGGCTAGTTCACGTTCTCGTTTTGAAGGCACAATTCATCATTCTACGGTGCCTTAGATATGAGCAAATTCGCGGTAGCCTAGGGGAATTCCGAGTAACAGGTGCGTGGGTAATGTTAATTAAGAGCTTTGGTGCTGGTCCGTGGCAGACCAATTGCTATGTAATCGCGCCTAGTGCCAACTCGGAGTGCATAATCATCGATCCAGGCTTAGGAAGCGCACCTGGAATCAAAGAGATCATCGCCGAACACAATTTGAAGCCAATTGCCACAATGTTGACGCACGGTCATATCGATCACATGTGGTCAATTTTTCCAGTTGCAACTGGATATGGAATTCCCGCCTACATTCATGGCTCAGACCGATTCTTACTAAATGATCCCGGTGCTGGTGTTTCGGTTGAAACTAAGAATGCCCTGATGGAAATGATGGCAAGCGATGACGTATTTGCTGAGCCTGAAGACACTCGAGAAGTTACCGATCAGATGACAATGGAGTTAGCCGGATTGAAATTCACTGTGCTACATGCTCCTGGCCACACGCAAGGTTCGATTCTGTTTGATTTCGATGGTGATGTGAACCATGTGTTTACTGGAGACGTACTTTTTGCTGGCGCAATTGGACGTACGGATCTGCCAGGTAGCTCTCCTGCAGATATGGACACCTCGTTACGCGACGTTGTTTTGAACTTGCCTGACTCATCATTGGTATTCCCAGGTCACGGTCCAGCAAGCAACATGACAGTAGAAAAAAGCAGCAATGAATATTTGTTGCGAGTTGCTAAAGGTCTTAGCGCAATATGACCGAGTTGTTTAAGGCTCCAAAAGGAACCTACGATGTAATTCCGCCATTCTCGGCGCTGTGGTTAAAAGTTCGTGATGCACTTTCGACGCCACCGAGAAACTCTGGTTACGGATACATCGAAACTCCGATTTTTGAAGACACAGCTCTTTTTGTTCGAGGCGTTGGTGAATCGACTGATGTGGTTTCAAAAGAGATGTACACGTTCGAAGATAAAGGTGGACGCAGCCTCACGTTAAAGCCTGAAGGTACTGCCGGCGTTCTTCGCGCCATGTTGGAAAACCGAATGGATCGGGGAGCCTTACCTGCAAAAGTTTGGTACACGGGTCCGCACTTTAGATACGAACAGCCACAATCGGGTCGATACCGTCAACACACACAAGTCGGTGTGGAGACAATTGGATCTTCTGATCCCGCTCTAGATGCCGAAGTTATTTGGATGGCACATCACGCACAGCGAAATATTTTGGGACTTAAGCAAGTTCGAATCTTAGTTAACTCACTCGGTTGCCATGAATG
>JALRCB010000076.1:2547-4803 GCA_023257525.1 Candidatus Nanopelagicales bacterium | reverse complement strand
TTTTTAAGTTGCACCTGTACATGGTGAAAGGTTTCAAGAAGTTAAGCGTGAGAATCTAGTTTCTGTGAACTAAATCAATATGTGGAAAGACTTAAGGAACTTCCATGTCTGGCTTGGAAAGTTCTTCAACGTTTACATCTTTGAAAGTTAGGACACGTGCTTTCTTAACAAATCTGGCCTGGCCATACATGTCCCAAATCCAAGCATCAGTAAGTGTGGCTTCAAAGTAAACATCGCCAGCATCGTTAGTGCGAACTTGAACATCAACACCATTTGCTAAATACATTCGACGCTCAGTGTGAACTATGTAGCTAAAGAGGTGGACTAAATCGCGGTACTCCCGATAAAGCTCAAGCTCCATCTCGGATTCATAACGCTCTAACTCATCCGCTGACATGTAATTAGCCTATGCGGTGACTGGGTCAGATTCACTAGGGCCACTAGGTAATTTCCAAGACTTGCGATGCAGGTCAGTTGGGCCCAGCCGGGCAATAGCGGCCATGTGGTCGCTAGATCCATAGCCAACGTTTCCTTCCCAACCAAAGTCTGGATAAATCAGAGCAGCTTCCCGCATCAATTCATCCCGAGCTACTTTGGCCAAGACGCTTGCCGCAGACACTGAGGCGCAAGATGCATCCGCCTTTATCTTCATAGTCACCGGAACCACAATGTCCGAAATGGGCGGTGTGAATAAATCGGATTCAGGTTCCAGCAACCAGTTATGTTTGCCATCGAGAATTACATGGTCCGGTTTGATACTTAACTGTTGGTGAGCCCGCACCCAAGCCAAACGAAGTGCTGGCACAATTCCAATTTCATCAATTTCGCTGGCTGCCACATGCCCGATTGCATATTCAACTACCCAAGCGGAAACTGGTGCAATCAATTTCTCTCGGGCAGTTCGACTGATTTGTTTACTGTCCCTTAAGTCAGCTGGGACTTGCGAGGTCTCGGCCGAAACAATTGCCACCCCAACTGAAACCGGTCCAGCAAGTGCGCCACGCCCAACTTCGTCGACACCTGCAATGTATTTAGCGCCAGTTGAAAACAACTCCCGCTCTAATTCAAGAGTTGGTGCTGCCGAACTAATTTTCAATCCCACCAATGCGACCAATTGGCCAAATGCGCATGGCAACTCGACCAATGATTTCTTCTTCTGGGACCATGCCGTTGTTCTTGTCTAAGTGAAAGCGAGAATCTTCGGAGTTGCCGCGATTATCGCCCATTACAAAAACATGACCTTCGGGAACAAGGACTTCAAAAGTTACCTGGTCAGTGGTCGCGCCATCTTTTATATACGGTTCATCGATGCCAACGCTGTTTAGAACTATTCGACCTTGAGTGTCACAGCATTTAACTGTGTCATTGGCAACACCGATGACGCGCTTAACTAAATCATTTCCAGAGTTCGCTGGAACGATTCCAATTGCCTGCAGTACGCGACCAACTGGAGTGTCATAAGGATTAGGGAATCCCGCACCGAGCCAACCACCTGGATCATGGAAGACAATTACGTTTCCACGATTAACACCAGTGAATTGCGTAGAAATCTTTGACACAATTATGCGGTCATTTTCCTGGAGGGTATCTTCCATGGAAGCGCTAGGAACATAAAAAGCTTGGATTAGAAAAGTGCGAACCAAAATTGAAAGGATTAAAGCAGTTCCTACAACGGTCACTAATTCGCGCACCAGACTCGGCTGCTTTTTTGGCTTGTCCTTTTTGTGACCCATAGTTCTTTAATCATACTTTTAAACAAAAAATTAGCGGACTCACCAGTAAGTGAGCCCGCTAATTTGTAAAGAATTAAACGTTGTCGCGCAATTCCTTGATCTTTGCCTTCTTACCGCGTAGATCACGAAGGTAGTAAAGTTTGGCGCGACGGACATCTCCGCGGCTGACCAATTCGATCAATTCAACAATTGGTGAGTGAAGCGGGAAAGTACGCTCAACACCGGTTCCAAAACTGATTTTGCGGACTGTGAAAGTCTCACGAAGTCCACCACCATGGCGACGGATTACAACGCCCTGGAAAATCTGAATACGGGAACGGGTTCCTTCAACAACTCGAACGTGAACTTTTACGTTGTCGCCGGGACGGAAATCTGGAATTCCAGTGCGCAGGGATGCTGCGTCTACATCGTCTAGAAAATGCATTATTACTCCGAAGGACATGTCGCCGCAGGTCGAAAGCCCAATAAATGGTTCTTGCCGAGTTTGTTTAGAACTTAATGTTTCAGCACCCCTGTGGCGGTG
>JALRCB010000076.1:0-2537 GCA_023257525.1 Candidatus Nanopelagicales bacterium | reverse complement strand
GTGCTGCTACGTTCCAACAAAGTTGAGTTTGCCATAACTAGTGGGTTTCCAGCAAATTACCGTCAGAATGCCACGAATCAGTGGGTGCATATATATGCTTAGAGCAGGACCTACCGAAAGCTTCCTCATGCCACCGTCAGACCCGCAACTTAACAAAGTGCGGCTTGGTAACCCCAGAGTTACTGGCAAGGAACAGTTTTATACCCCGCCAGAAATTGCGGATCAAGTCATGCGCAATGTGAAAAAACGAATCGGTGATTTATCGGGGCGAATTCTGCTTGAGCCTGCAGGTGGCACTGGTGCATTTATTGATGCGGCAAAAGCACATGGCTTAAAAAAGGTAATTAGTTTTGACATAGAGCCTCATCACCAAAAGATCACACTCGGCGATTTTCTGGATCAGGAGATAAATCAAAAAGGTTTACTGACGGTTACTAATCCCCCGTTTGGGCGGAACAACTCGTTATCAATTCCGTTCTTTAACAAAGCTGCGCAAGTTTCAGATTTAATCGTTTTTGTCGTACCTAGATCCTGGCGCAAATGGTCGGTGCAAAATCGTCTAGATCAAAGCTTTCATTTAGTTCGTGATGATGATTTGACTATCAATTATGTTGATGTCAATGGATACGACGCACACGCTAAAAATCGGTTGCGCACTTGTGTTCAGTACTGGGAGCGCAAGGCGAAGCTACGCCCAATAGTCAAAGTTAAAGACATGGGAATCATTGTGCGCACTACGCCGGAACTTGCTGATGCAGCCATGACACTCTTTGGATACAACTGCGGAAAACTAACTACTGACTTCGAACGCAAGAAGGTCACAACTCAGATGTATTTGAAGTTCAATCACCCACGCGCAAAAAAGGCCATTGAGAACTCTGACTTTTCAAAATTCTTTATGAATACCGCTTACACAGAGGCATTGTCATTACCGGAAATTAATTACGTCTTGAACGAATATGTCTACGGCGATCCGATGGTGCAATTACTCAGCTAAGTCTGGACGATTCTGCGCAGTGCGAAATTTGGCTTGCTCGTGCTTCCAAGCAGATATCTTGGCATGATCGCCCGAAGTTAAAACCTGGGGAACTTCTAAGTCTCGCCAAACTGGTGGTCTTGTATAGATCGGACCTTCGAGCAGATTCTCCATCGCACCAACTGCAAACGAATCGTCGGCAAAACTTTCCTGGTTTCCAAGTACTCCTGGAACAAGTCGGGCAATTGCCTCAACCATTACAAGTACAGCAACTTCCCCACCGGCCAACACATAATCGCCAATTGAAACTTCCTCAACACGAATCTTGGTTTTGTAATGCTCTGCTACTCGAGAATCAATGCCTTCATATCGACCGCAAGCAAAGACAATGTGTTTTGCAGTAGATAGCTCAGTTGCAAGGGCTTGAGTAAATGGCTTTCCAGATGGTGTTGGGATAATCAAAATGGTTTCAGCGGTCGTGAATTCATCCAATGCATCGCCCCATGGTTCAGGCTTCATAACCATTCCTGGTCCGCCACCATACGGCGAATCGTCTACGGTCTGATGTTTATCGGTTGTGTAATCACGTAAATCTTTAACGTTTACGGAAATCAAACCGTCTTCAATTGCTTTGCCCATAAGCGAAAGTTCAAGTGGCTTTAAGTAATCCGGGAAAACCGTGATGACATCAAACTTCAACATCAAACTTCCTCATCCCTTACGACTATCGCTTCTAACTCGTTAAGCAATCCGGGTGGTGGGGTGATTGTTACAGTTTTTGTCTCGAGATCAATCTCGGGCACAAACTCCAGAACAAATGGAATCAAGACTTCGGAATCACCTTCGCGTTTAACTGAAAGCAAATCTTGACTTGGTAAGTGAATGACTTCACCAACGACTCCAACTAACGAACCGTCCTCGAGCTTCACATTTAGCCCAACGAGTTGATGATCGTAAAACTCATCCGGATCTTCAGGTAGTTCGGTTGGATCAACATCGATGGTTAAAGTCTGACCGCGTAAGGATTCGGCTGCGGTGCGATCTTCAATTCCCTCGAAGTGAACAACAAAACGCCCACTGTGCCACTTTGAGGTGGCGACAGTGAGCGTCGTGTTATCAGAAGTCATCAAAACCGTTCCATCTGCATAGCGATGATCTGGTTCATCTGTCATTGGTTCAACGAAAAGGTCACCGCGCACGCCATGTGCTCGGCCAATGCGCCCGATTACGAGCTGCATTAACTACCTTCCGTCGACGTCAAGAATGTCGATACGCACATTGCCCTTGTCGGACAATGCGTTTACGACAGTGCGAAGTGCTGTTGCGGTGCGACCGGCTTTGCCGATTACCCGACCCATGTCTTCAGGATTGAGCTTGACCTCAAGTGTTGCGCCCCGACGGTTGTTCTCGCGAACGACAACATCGTCTGGATGGTCAACAATTCCTTTTACGAGGTGTTCTAAAGTCTCGTCAAGCATTGCTTAGGCCTCTTCGGCTGGAGCTTCGCTGGTTTCTTCCGACGCACCATCATCGCTGGCGATGACGGCCTCGGCTTCAGCTA
>JALRCB010000075.1 GCA_023257525.1 Candidatus Nanopelagicales bacterium | reverse complement strand
GTTGCTGATCCGCACGATTTGTCGAAAGCGATGCCTCGAGCTTGGCAATATTTTCGCTAAGAGCGTTGATCTTGGCACGAAAACTATCAACACGGGCTCGTCTCAAATCAGACTGAAGTTTGTCTTCATCGCTTCGCTTCGCATTAGCCGAGCTCGCGTCGGCTGAGGAACCAACGGTAGATCCAAGTTCGCTGAGAAGCCGCTTTTCCTGAGCGTCGAGCTTAGAAACACCACCCTTCAGGTAAGCCTGATCTGCTTCGGTAAAGGTTGGATCAAGTGCTGCCAATTGCTGCCCAGCCTTCACAATTTGACCAACTCGAACATCGATTGATTCAACCAATGATGTATCCAAGGGTTGAACGACCAGATTTGGTTTGGAGCTAACCAGGCGACCCGGAGCAACTACGATTTCGTCGAGCTTTGAAAATCCCGCCCAAGTGAGCGTAACGGCTATGAGCGTACTCAAAAGAACGAGTACCCCTCTCGTTACACCGCCTAATGGGCGCTGTTCGATGGCATCTGGATCAGGAAGAAACTCCAACTCCCTTAGGCTGGGCTCCTTAGCCCTTCCTTTGGCCTTTTCCGGAATAACAGGCATTCGCGACACCTTCCTTAAAGGGCCCGCTAGAGCATGCCCATTTGCTGACGCCAGAGCTGTTGGTAGGGCGCACACCGGCCTAGCAAGTCTTCATGGCGACCCACGTCGGCAACCTTACCTTGCTCAAAAACAATGATGGCATCTGACTGAACAAGTGTCGAAAGACGGTGGGAGACCATTAACACTGTCTTTCCACGCGCAATTTTTGAAAGATTGCGAATAAAAATCGCTTCGCTCTCAGGGTCTAAGGCGCTTGCAGCTTCGTCCAATATCAATAACTTAGGCTCGGATAAAATCGCCCGAGCAATCGAAAGGCGCTGCTTCTGACCACCACTAAGATTTGACGCATTTTCCTCGAGCATCGTGTCATAACCCTGCGGCAGTCGTTCGATAAATTCATCAGCTCCGGCAGCTTGTGCCGCCAAGATCACATCTCGAATACTGGCATTAGGACGGCTTGCCGCAATGTTTTCCCTAACCGTGCCTCTGAACATAAAGTTCTCCTGAAGCACCACACCAATGCTGCTACGAAGATGCCCCAAATCGATCTCTCGTATATCGATACCATCGAGTCTAACAATCCCTTCTGTCACGCGATACATCGCCTGAATCAACCTTGTGAGCGTCGTCTTACCTGAACCACTCCGACCAACGATGCCGATCACCTGTCCTGGCTGAATGTTAAGCGAGACCTTATCAAGTGCAAGTGAGGCCGCAGAGGGGTAACGAAACGACACTGACTCGAAACTTATGCTGCCTTGGAGCTGCGGACGCAAACCGCCCGACGCTCTGCCCTCAGTCGGATGATTCATGATCTCACCGAGCATACGAACGGAGAGGATGGTCTCTTGATATTGGTGCACCAGACCTATCACCTGGACGAGTGGTCCGGAAACACGCCCGGAAATCATTTGAAACGCAATAAGTGTCCCTACCGTCATAGCATGATCGAAAATCGCCAGAGCGCCTAGAAAAATAACCGCAATAGTCATCGTCTTCTCGAGAATGTGCGTGAGTGCTTGCGCAGAAATTGAGATTTTCATTACCTCGAATCCGGTGAGAATCGAGTTTGCGGAACGCTCGTTCCATTCCCTAACCTTCATAGGCTCAATGGCTAGCGCCTTAACGGTCCGCATACCATGGATAGTCTCGACCAATATCGACTGACGACGCCCCTCAGCCGCATAAAGCTTGTTTAATCGAGCTTGAAATGGCTTAATAAGTAGTAACACGACAAGCGCCATCGCAATCGCAAAACAAATGACAACGGTCGCAAGCATCGGACTATAGAGAAAAAGCAGAGGCGCGAAGATCAGCAAACTTGCGCACTCAAGAACGGTAAAGAACAATTGTCCCGTGAAAAAAGACCTAATCTTTTCCAGCTGCTGCATATTCCTCATGATCACACCCGCCGATGCGGACTCGAAGAACTGAATCGGTAACGAAAGCAAATGGGTAAAGGCTCGCCTTGTTAACCGCATATCGATCTTATTCGTTGCACCAAGGAGCAAGAATTGCCGTAGAAACGAAAACGCCGTCTCAAAAAGAATCACGCCTAGGATTCCAACGGTGAGTACGACGAGCGTCGACTGATTTTCGTGCATGAGCACCTTATCAATCACAAGCTGCGTGAAAAGCGGTGAACCAAGACCCAGCAAAGTAAGAATTAAGGAAGCGGCAGCAACGTCGCGAAAAGCCGACTTCTGACGCCACGTCTCGCTCAGAAACCAACGAAAACCAAAGACCTCTTCCTCTGTCGCACCACTGGCAAGTCGCCGCGCGAAAACAACCTCTCCGCTCCAGTCGTCAAGGAAATCGTTAATAGAAAAATGCTTGATTGCAGGGTTTTGAGCACTTGGATCCAGCACAGCGACCGCAGCATCAGCGTTACTAGGGCTTAAGCCAGCAATCACGAACCAGTGACCATCTTTTGCACGGGCAAGCAAGGGACACAAACTCTGAAATGACTTGAGGCCGTCCCAGGAAAGATTCTCGGCACTAGCCCGAAACCCATTATCACTGGCTATTCGAGCAAGAAGCGCAGCGCTTGGCTCACCTCTACCCAAGGCGTAACGCCGATGCAAACTCTGCGGTGAAAGAGCAAAGCCTGTCGTGTGCGCGATCGCCGAAAGCGCAAGCACAGCAGAGCTACACCACTCTTCTGAATTCCCGGCCACAGAAAGGCTACTCTTGTCAACAGCAGCGTCGACACGAACCTCAGTCACAGAAACATCCCGGGATTCACAAAAAAATTCCCCCGCCGAACCTCAGAGGCCAGCAGGGGATTGAAGGAACAATCTTTAGGAGCCGGACGTTTGACCACCGCCTGATAGGGTATAGCCTCGTCCTTGGTCTAATCCCGACTTCAGACCGTCGACAACCGATCGCCTGTCAACCGCAGCAGCATCCAATAGAGCGTGCCGATCACGATCATGCAGGGTGTATTCCTGTAACACCGCTGCAAGATCCCGAACCAAGACAGGCGGAGCCAGGGAGGCCTCAGCGTTTGGTCGTGAAGACTTAGGCACGTCTGCAACACCCGAAGAGCCAGATGATCCCTTACCTGCGCTATCACTCTCGTAGGTGCCAAGTACATCGCCAAGCTGCTGAGCACGCTCATCCATTGCGTCGGCCACTTGAACCTTAAACCAAACATCAGCGGTCGCACCGGAGCTACCGTCGGACCGCGTGAAACCTGCTTCAAGTCCTATCCAATTACCCTGATCGACTACGGAGGTCGGTCGTGCTGACGCATCGATCGATGCGACACCCGCGTCCGCTAAGGAACGCAGCTCGTCGGCCTGTGAAACACCGTCCTGGTTACTATCCTGCCATACACGCAACTCATTGTAGACCGGGTCAGATACGTCAATCCGACCATCCCGATTGACATCTAACTCAGCGAGTGCTTGATAACCATCGCCAGCAGTCGAACCGTCTGCGAGCTTAGTCAGATCACCGAACAATTCTGCCGAATTATTGATCAATCCATCGCCACTGATGTCCCTTGCGAGCAATCCGTCACCGCTTGAGACCCATCCCGTTCTATCTGGATTGCCATCGGCTGTCATATCGAAACGAACGCCAGTGTTTAGCGATACCGTCCTGACACCATTACCGTCGAGATCTAAGATGATCGGGGACAGATTAAGCGTTGTAATAGCCGAAGTGTTCAGTAAAGCCTCTTGAGTCGTCGTGAGCTTAGCAGCACCACTCAAACTAGAGTTTGAATTGAGTGCAGCAACTTGTTCTGCAGTGAACATCGACAACTGTTTGTTAGCAAATCCTTTGAAGGTTGCCAAATCAATCGTATTTAAAACCGAAGTAGTGATGCCTTGAATCTGCGCTTGCGATAGCGAAGCAATTTCGGAGGTGTTTGCACTGAAAAACGATGCCGTTAGGTCGTCCATTTGAGTGGCTTGAAGCCCCTTGATTTGTGCAGCCGAAAAGACGCTGAAGTCAGCAGCTATTACAGCCCAATCCTCAGCCTCAAAACCTGCCATGCCCTTTGCAGATATCGACGCGAGCTGAGCGCTCGTGAATTCATCTAGCTGACTGGTTGTAAATCCTGAGATGGCTGCTGATGAAAGCGCCTGAATATGGCCGGTTGGGAGATCGTCGATATCACCAATTTCGATGCCAGCCACCTGTGCTGCTGTAAGCGCTTTGAAAGTAGCGGTGCCTATGGCAGCCAAATCTGAAGTATCTAGAATCCCAAGGTCAGTTGCCGACAATCCAAGTATAGCCTTGGGCGAGACCTTGGCCCACTGAGTTGTCGTCATTACCTGAAGCTGCGATGTGGTGAGACCACCGACTTGCCCTGAGCTTAACGCCACCACATCCTCAACATCGAAATATTGAATGTCATCTCCAAAAGCACTCATCTGATCAGCACTCAAGCCTTTGACAGCTGACGACGAAAGCGACGCCACCTGCGCTGAATCTAACACAGCAATCAAAGCCGTATCGAATGCAACGACTTTTGTATTGGTCAATCCCGAGAGGGCAGCCGTGCTGAGCGCTGCAACTTGGACCGTGCTCAGCGACGAAAGGGCCGTGGTTGTAAATCCTTTGATCACACTTGCACTGATCGCATTAACCTGTGAAGTAGTAAAGGCATCAACTTGCTCAGCCGTGAACCCCGCGACTGCTTTGGTACCAATAGCCGCGAACTGGCTAGAGCTGAGCGCGCGAAGCTGATCGGTCGAAAG
>JALRCB010000074.1 GCA_023257525.1 Candidatus Nanopelagicales bacterium | reverse complement strand
GGTGGCTGGAATGGAACGTTATTATCAAATTGCCAGATGTTTTCGAGATGAGGATTTTCGCGCCGATCGCCAACCTGAATTCACTCAGCTAGATATTGAGATTTCATTTGCAGATCAAGCAGATGTTTTGAAAGTTGCTGAAAAAGTTTTGAGTGAACGCTAATGTCCACTGATAATGAAATGCTGCGTTCACTAGTGCGCGAAGCACTACGTGATGCCCTCGGGGGAGCCGATGGTATTCGCGATGCTGCTAAAGCACTCTCGGGTCAAAGCCAACAACCAACGAAAACTGCACAAGTAGTAGAAGTGGTTTCGCTGAGCAGTAATTCGGATGTATCTAATTTTGTAAATCGCGTTCTTGACCTGGCGGCAGACTCAAAAACTCTTAACGCTATGCGCCAAGGCGAACTTGTATTTCAGCTAGGCAATGCAACTTCGAGCCATAGCAATCATGATTCTGGTACCACTCGAATTGAAAAGGGTGCCGTCACTGAATCAACAATCAGAAAAGCTGCCGAGTCAGGATCAACTTTGATCGTGGCCCGGAAGGTAGTCGTTACATCACTTGCGCGCGATAAGGCGCGGGATTTGGGTGTAACGATTATTAGAGAAAGTCAACAAGATAATCAGAAGGGATCGGTGATGCGCTGATGTTAAAAGCGCGTGTTATCGGCAATGTATGGGCGACTCGTCGTCTAACCGAGATTCCCAATGGGGCCTTTCTCGAACTCGAAGTTGAAGGTGGCGCACACTTGGTTGCTTTTGACGTTTTAGGTTCTGGAATTGGGGAAAGCGTTTTGGTTTCAACGGGCTCGGTAGCAGCCTCGTGGTTCCCAGATGTAACCCCGCCAATTGACGCTCTCATCATCGGTTCGATCGATGAGAACACTAAGAGTTCTGGGAAGCACAGCGCTTCCTAGTACAGCGCCTGAGAAATCAGGTTAAGAAAATGCAAGACCCGAAAGCGGACAACCGTTCGCAATCACAAAGTAGGAGAAAGTTATGTCAAGCAACGCACTGGGCTTGATCGAGACTAAGGGATATGTAGCTGCTGTAGCTGCTGCAGATGCCATGGTTAAGGCAGCCAATGTAACTATTGTTGCGCGTGAAGAAGTTGGCGACGGCCTTGTAGCTGTAGTCATCGTGGGAGATGTCGGTGCAGTTAAGGCTGCAACTGATGCAGGTGCCGAAGCAGTTAACCAAGTTGGCGAACTAGTTTCACAGCACGTAATTCCACGTCCACACGCAGAACTAAACAAGTTCTTCAAAGTTGGCGATTCCGCGTGAGTACGGGCCCGCTCGTAGCAGGGCCCGAACTACGCGTCTACTTGCTTGTTGAAGAGCTCCAGCAGCAATTCGCTGCTTACATGAGCACGCCGACGCGAGCCCGTGGTTACCCGCCTTACGGTGGTCAGCACTCGTTGATCATTGAGGTGGCACCCGGGCTTGCGATCGAGCGAGTAATTGACTTGGCGCTGAAGTCGGTACCTGAAGTTGAACCTGGCATTTTGTTCGTGGAACGCCAATTCGGAGTTCTGGAAGTACATGCTTCCGACATCGAGTTAGTGAAGCGAGCTGGTCAGGCAATTCTTGATGGCATTAACGCATCAGCAGCTGATCAACTTCGCCCGCGGATTCTTTACAGCGACATCATTGAAAACATCACGGATCAGCACGCAATTATTCTGAACCGAAATCGTCAAGCTTCGATGGTTATGCCTGGTGAATCACTATTGGTATACGAAATGACTCCAGCACTCTTTGCAACAGTCGCAGCGAACGAAGCTGAAAAAGTTGCACCTGATGTGACGCTGGTTGATGTACAAATGATTGGCGCAGCTGGTCGGGTATACATGAGTGGAACAACTGAAAGTGTTACAAAGGCCCGTGATGCAATCACGCAGGCTCTTGAAGCAGTAGTTGGACGCGATCAAGGTTAATCATTTTTCTTCCCCAAAAGTGACAAAACATATTGGTAACTAAGCCAAAATAAAGATGTCGGTAGGAGAGTTAAATGAGTGGGTATTCGAACGAACCTGCAAAGCTTCATGAGTTTGCCAGGGATGCCGTTGCGAAGTTTGGCTATTCACCAGAGTCCGAGGTTTCACTTTTAAACATTTCTGAGAATGCCACGTTTAAGGTTGTCGATAGCAATACCGGCACCAACACGATTCTGAGAATTCATCGCCCGTTTTATCACACCGCGCAAGCAATTCAGAGCGAGCTGGACTGGGTCCAAGCACTGCGCGAGGTGCAACTTGTGAGAACTCCCGCAATTTTACCTGCGGGATCTGGTGAACAGATAATTCTTGCGCAAGATTCAACTGGCGAAGAGCGTCATGCGGTCATGTTTGAATTCATGCCAGGCGTTGAGCCTACTGAAGACCGCCTAGTTGATGACTTCAAAACTTTAGGTGCGATCACAGCTCGCCTACATGATCAATCAAAGCAATGGAATCGCCCAAGTAACTTCTTTAGGTTTACTTGGGATTTTGAAACTGCACTGGGCCCCAATGGTCATTGGGGTTCTTGGCGCGATGGCCTTGCGATGGGTCCAAGCGAATTAGAAATTCTTGGCCGGCTTTCCGACACTTTGGGATCTCGACTAGAAAGATATGGAAAATCTAAAGATCGCTTTGGATTAGTTCATGCTGACATGAGACTTGCAAATTTACTTGTGGCGGATAAAGAAGTGACAGTCATTGATTTTGATGATTGCGGCTTTAGTTGGTTTATGTATGACCTAGGTTCATCAGTTTCATTTATTGAAGACCACCCTTTGATTCCGGATATGACTGCATCTTGGGTAGATGGCTACCGAAGTGTGGCCCAGTTAAGTAAAGAGGAAGAGGCAGAGCTTCCAACTTTCATAATGTTTCGACGCCTTTTGCTAGTTGCTTGGGTTGGATCACATCAAGACACAGAGACTGGTAAGGAAATGGGAGCCAATTTCACCAAAGTAAGTTGCGAATTGGCCGAAAACTATCTGTCAAAGTTTGCATAATTGTAAGAACCTTTCGAGAGTACGTTAGAAAACTAGGAGAGAGCATGTTTACTTCAGTAAGTGGATATTCCGTTGTTATTACTGGCGGAACAAAAGGCATCGGTAAAGGCATTGCCCGAGTCTTTGCAAAAGCTGGAGCAAATGTCCTGATCACAGGCCGCGATGAAGCAAGCGCTAAGTCTGCCTGCGCAGAATTAACTGCTTTAGGTGGCGGCACCGTTACATATGTACTAGCCGAGGTAAGTAGCAAAGCAGATTGCGACATGGTTGCTAAAACTGCAATTGAACGCAATGGCGGCATCGACGTGCTTTGTGCAAATGCTGGAATATTTCCAGATTCCAAACTTGCGACCATGTCTGAAGCCGACATGGACTTAGTGTTCGGCACAAATGTTAAAGGCACCATGCTTTCAGTTCAGGCTTGCCTGCCTGCTTTAGAAAAGTCAGGTCATGGTCGAATCGTTCTCACTTCATCGATCACCGGTCCGGTTACAGGTTTTCCAGGCTGGTCACATTACGGCGCAAGCAAAGCGGCGCAACTTGGTTTCATGCGCACAGCCGCAATTGAATTAGCACCAAAGGGAATCACGGTTAATGCGGTACTGCCAGGAAACATTGCAACCGAAGGTCTTGCAGACATGGGACCTGAGTATCGCAAAGCGATGGAAGCTTCGGTTCCGCAAGGACGCTTAGGCGAAGTCGATGACATTGGTAATGCTGCGTTGTTTTTTGCAACAAAAGAAGCTGCTTACGTAACTGGGCAAGCCTTAGTAATTGATGGTGGCCAAATTCTTCCGGAATCACTTGCTGCCTTGGAAGCAATGTAACTGCTATCTAGTTACTGTTGAGTTGTGAGCGCAAACGAAGACTTAGGTCGCACTGCTGAAGAAGTTCGGCAACGAATCTTGGCGCAAATCAGCGCAGGTCAATTGCGAGCCGGGCAAAAGCTTGGAGCAGAGCGCGACTTAGCCAGTGAATATCAAGTCAGTCGCTCAACTTTGCGAATTGCACTTACTGCGCTCGAAGAAACCGGTGTAGTTCGCCGGTTACCAGGACGTGGTGGCGGAACTTTTGTTTCACCGGAAAAAATCGACCGCGACCTTTCGCAGATTGTTGGCGTGCCATCACTGCTCAGAGGTCAAGGATTTACCGCTGGCACTCGATTGATTAGCGCTTCCGTTATGCCGGCTGATGCCAAGACCCAGCAAGCTCTCGGGCTCTCGGATGGCGAACATATTTTTGATGTAGTGCGAATCCGTCTTGCGGACAGCATCCCAATTTCGTTAGAACATGCAAGATTTCCTGCAGAGTTTTTCCCTGGGTTGTTGGAGCGCCCGTTGGGCAACTCTTTATATGAATTGTTAAGTAAGCACTACGAGACAACGCCAGATGAAGCGGTTGAACAGATCGACTTAGTGAATGCAACTTTGGATGAAGCCAGAATCCTTGAAGTTCCACTCGGCGCCCCATTACTCGCCGTTACCCGAACGACTATGGATACCAAAGGTCGCAAGATTGAATACTCACATGATCTTTTTCGTGGGGACCGAACTCGAATCACAGTTCGTACCAAGGGACGACCAGCGACGCCGGACCAACCAGGCGAACGTGGCAGAACGGTTGAATTAAAAGAGTTTTAGCTGGCAGTTTTGCCATCAAATCTTCCCAGCAAGATTGGATACAATCTTCATATGGGCCCATTAGACGGAATCGTTGTCGCCGACTTCACTCGAGTTTTGGCTGGCCCATACGCAACTATGATGCTTGGTGACATGGGCGCAACTGTGATCAAAGTTGAGCGTCCAGAAGTTGGCGACGATACTCGCCACTGGGGTCCGCCTTA
>JALRCB010000073.1 GCA_023257525.1 Candidatus Nanopelagicales bacterium | reverse complement strand
ACGTTAAGGTAGAGACATGAGTGGTCATGGAGACGAGCCAGAATTAACTAAGGCAGTGTCCTTAGAGTCTGATGCAACCGGTGTTATCCCAGTTGCGAACGATCCTGAAACCGGTGAACTTGGTCCAATCGATTCTGCCAAAATTGCTAATTTAGCGAGTGGCTCGGCACACCTTGTAGTTCGCAGGGGAGCCATGGAAGGAATGCAGTTCCCGCTGCTACCTAATGAGCAAATGACTATTGGCCGATCTTCCGACAGCAAGGTATTTCTAGACGATGTCACGGTATCGCGTAAACACGCTTCTGTTTCGTTAGTTGGTTCGGACTGGATGCTAAGCGACTCAGGTTCGCTGAATGGTACTTACGTTAATAAGCATCGAGTGACTACAACCGCACTTGTTAATGGCGATGAACTGCAGATCGGAAAATTTCGGTTTGTTTTCGTGCTTGCACCAACTGCAGGGCAGTAAATGAACTCCACGGAATATGATTTCTCGCGAGAGTCACCAGCATTACTTAGTATCGGAGAAGTTTTAGTTCGACTTCGCGATGAGTTCGAAGACATCACAATTTCAAAGATTCGTTTCCTTGAAACCAATGGTCTTGTCGCGCCAGAGCGAACAGCTAGTGGATATCGTAAATTTTCACTTGTAGATGTTGAGCGCCTTCGTTATGTGCTTCGAATGCAACGTGATCATTTCCTGCCACTTCGAGTCATCAAAGAACATATCGATGCGTTGAATCGTGGCTTACAACCGGCTGCAGTAGGGGACGTAACTCCAAAGGCACCAAGAGGCTTAGTGAGCACCGAAGCCATCGAGATTTCGAATCAACTGCTGACGGTGCGCATGAATCGACTTGAGTTGATGGCTGATACCGGTGCAGATGCTGAATTCATAGATCAGCTTGTTGAGTTTGGGTTAATCAAGCCAGATGGCCAGGACTATTTCTCCGTTACAGCGTCTGCGGTAGTTAATCTCGCGGTCACGCTACGAAGTTACGGTTTAGAACCGCGGCACCTGAAAACTGTGCTGTCTAGTGCCAGTCGAGAAGTAGATCTTTTTGCGCCATTAGTGAAAAGCGCGGCAGCGAGCAAAGGCGTAACTGCCAGCGCACAGGCGCAGGAGTTGACTTTACAGCTGGCTAACTCAATCACGGCCCTTCATGGACTGTTGATCCGCGAAGTTATCGAACGTCAGAAGTAACTAAATCCCCATAGGATTACTCTGTGAGACAAGTTGATGTCGTCGGAGTGCGACTGGAATTACCTTCAAATCAGCCAGTGCTGATTTTGCGCGACCAACAGGCGACTCGGTATTTGCCGCTTTGGATTGGCACTGCCGAAGCCACTGCGATCTCTTTAGCCCTAGAAGGTGTCGAGCCTCCACGGCCGCTTACTCATGACCTCTTGGCCAATGTCATCGAGCAACTAGGTGGCCAGGTCACCTCAGTGACTGTGAGCGAACTGGTCGAAGGAACTTTCTACGCAACCATCAACTTCCTAAACCATGATTCGATAAGCGCCCGACCTTCAGATGCCGTGGCATTGGCGATTCGAAATGAGGTGCCGGTTTTCGTGGCACAAGAAGTTATGGACTTTGCTGGTATGGATTTAGCTATCGATGACGACTTTGAGGCTGGGGAAACTGGCTTCGGAGAGAGCGAAATGTCCCAAGAAGAACTCGACAAATTCAGGGCCTTCCTTGATGACATTCAGCCCGAGGACTTCAGTTAGTCACTCCCGCTCAATAGTTTCTGCTTCAAGGCCCTAAATCGCATTTTCAAAAAATTCAATAACCAATGGGATTTGAATCTCTACTAAAGGTTTAGGGTAAGACTTCGGCGTGTCGAAACCATATGTCTTTGACCTAGATATTCGCTAGTTCTATTGTGAAAGGACACAGGTTCCCCGCGGGACGATAAGTCGTCCCTCCCTGCTGTTCTCAGGAGCAACGAATGTCTGATCTAGGCAACACGCCAGACACAACAGCCCAGCGTCAGCGCGATATTGCTCGCGATGCTGCGGCTATCAAGGCGGGCGAACAAGGTTTACTTTTCGATGAATCTGCCATGGACTCGTTACCAGAAGTTGGTTACCGAGGACCAGTAGCAGCTGGGGTCGTTGGCATCACCTACCGTCAGCTTGATTACTGGGCACGTACCTCTTTGGTGCTTCCAACAGTTCGCCCAGCAACGGGCTCGGGTACCGCAAGACTTTATGGCTTCCGCGACATTTTGGAATTGAAGATCGTTAAGCGTTTACTGGATACCGGCGTCTCACTGCAGCAGATTCGCACTGCCGTAGAGCACCTGCGCACACGTGGCACCACAGATTTAACTCAAGTAACTCTTATGAGCGATGGCGTAAGTGTGTACGAATGCACCTCGCCAGATGAGGTTATTGACTTACTGGCTGGTGGCCAAGGTGTATTTGGCATCGCAATCGGCCGAGTTTGGCAAGAAATCGAAGGCTCGCTTTCCCAGCTTCCAAGCGATCAGTCTGAATACGCAGTTAGCGATTCGGACATCTCGGCAGCTGCTACCCAAGGAAGCGACGAACTCTCTATGCGTCGTCGCGCTCGCGTAGCTGGCGAATAGTCGCGCATCTGACACGTAGGGGTAGTAGCATTAAATTGCTAGCGAGTCCGTGTGGGAGAGAGCGCACAGCCAGTGCGCCGCCGAAGGGGCAATGCTCCCCAGAACCTCTCAGGCGCAAGGACCACCTGGAATCAGCAACTCTGAAGTATCCATGACAGAGGGGGAGGACCGGTAACGGTCTATCCGTCTATTGTCTTTGAGGTACAAAATGTCAGTGCAAGCACAGCAGGATTCTTACGCACAGTTTGCAGATCGCCACATTGGTCCAAACACTAGTGACCTAGGCAAGATCCTAAACTTCATCGGTTACAGCTCACTCGATGCATTGAGCAAAGATGCCGTTCCAACAAACATTCAGAATCCCGCACCACTTGCGCTAGCTGACGGTGCTTCCGAAGCAGAAGTACTCGCAGAGTTGCGAATGTTTGCAAACGCAAATGAAGTATTAACCTCGATGATTGGTCTTGGGTACTACGGAACACACACTCCAGGTGTGATCTTGCGTAACATCACCGAGAACCCAGCTTGGTATACCGCTTACACGCCATACCAGCCAGAAATTTCTCAAGGTCGTTTAGAAGCTCTAATCAATTTCCAAACTATGGTGACTGATTTAACTGGACTAGATATTGCCAGCGCATCCTTGCTTGATGAATCAACAGCGGCCGCAGAAGCTATGACTTTGATGCGACGCACCTCAAAGAGCGATTCAAACATCTTTGCAGTTGATGCCGACACGCATCCTCAGACTTTGTCCGTCCTTGCAACGCGCGCTGAACCAATTGGAATTGAACTCGCGCTAATTGACGTTGACTCTCAAGAACTTCCGGACAGCTTCGGTGCGCTCTTAAGTTACCCAGGTAGCAGCGGCAAGGTTCGCAACATCGAAGCAAACATTGCGGCGGCACACGCACGTGACATCTTGGTCGGAGTTGTAACCGACCTATTAGCTTTAACACTTCTTAAGTCACCGGGTGAATTGGGCGCCGACATCGTTGTTGGATCATCCCAGCGCTTCGGTGTGCCAATGGGTTTTGGTGGCCCACATGCAGGCTTCATGGCTGTGCGTAATGGACTTGAGCGTTCATTGCCGGGTCGTTTAGTTGGCGTAAGTGTTGACGCAGACGGTCACACGGCTTACCGCTTGGCATTGCAGACTCGCGAACAACACATCCGTCGCGACAAAGCGACTAGCAACATTTGTACTGCGCAAGTACTGCTAGCCGTAATGGCCTCGATGTATGCCGTTTACCACGGTCCAGATGGCCTGGCTCGAATTGCACTTAACGTTCACCGTCGCGCAACTGCTTTGGCACAAGGTTTAGCTGCAGGGGGAGTGGGTGTTAGCGAAGGTTTCTTCGACACGATTCGAGTTTCCGTTCCAGGAAAGGCTCGCGCAGTTGTATCTGCAGCCCGCACTCGTGGGATCACCGTTTGGGAAGTAGACAGCGACACAATCTCGCTAAGCGTTGATGAAACTACAACCGAAGAAACTGTTGAACAGGTTTGGACTGCGTTCCAAGAGGCAACTGGCGGTTCATTCCCAACTAAGTATTCGGATGTACTTGAAGTAGAAGCACTACCAGCTGATCTTGTTCGTACCTCTGCCTACTTAGAACACCCAGTCTTCAATTCGTACCACAGCGAAACTGAGATGCTTCGATACATTCGCAGACTGTCCGATAAGGACATCGCACTTGATCGTTCGATGATTCCACTTGGTTCTTGCACCATGAAACTAAATGGCACAACTGAAATGGAATCCATTACCTGGCCAGAGTTCGCCGGGATTCATCCGTTTGCACCTCTTGATAGCGTCAACGGTTACCTAACCATGATTCGCCAACTTGAAGATTGGTTAGTTGAAGTAACGGGCTACGACGCAATCTCATTGCAACCTAATGCAGGTTCGCAAGGGGAGTTCGCTGGCTTGCTAGCGATTCGTGGTTACCACAAGTCCCGTGGCGACGATCAGCGCAAGGTTTGCTTAATTCCAAGTTCGGCACACGGCACAAATGCTGCATCAGCTGTAATGGCAGGTATGCGAGTTGTAGTTGTTGGTTGCGATGACTTCGGCAACGTAGACATGGATGATCTCAAGCACAAGATTATGGAGAACGCAGATGAACTAGCTGCGCTCATGATTACTTATCCGTCGACTCACGGTGTGTATGAAGCAACTGTTTCTGATATCTGCGCAATGATTCACGATGCTGGTGGCCAGGTTTACGTCGATGGCGCGAACTTGAATGC
>JALRCB010000072.1 GCA_023257525.1 Candidatus Nanopelagicales bacterium | reverse complement strand
TAAGCGTCGTGGCATGATGGTACTTTTCGGTGGCGCAAGTGGCATGGTTCCAGCCTTCGATCTTCAGGCCTTGAGCCGAATGGGATCCTTGTTTGTTACTCGCCCAACATTGGCGGATTACATTGTTGGTCCTGGCGAAATGCAATGGCGAGCAGATGAAATCTTTGCTGATCACCTTGCTGGAAAACTGAACTTTGCAATTGGAAACACTTTCGCTCTGCAAGATGCCAAAGACGCACACACAGACTTAGCAGCTCGCAAAACTACGGGAAAACTCTTACTAGTTCCGTAAGTTCAAGACTTGTTCCGTAAATTAGGGCATTTTTTGTTGTCCATAAATCCAGATAGGCTTTGAAGATGCCGGCCGCATTAGTAACTGGAACATTTAATCCACCTCACATGGGTCATGTGAAGCTGATTAAATCGGCCATTGAAAAGCGAGATCACGTAGTTGTCGTAGTTTTAGCTGCGCCACATGATCGATTAGCTGCAAACGATCGTGCTCGCGCGCTCTTGCAAGACTGTGTTGCTGAAGGTGTCAATGAAGCTGCCATGACTATCGTTCATGGCTATGAATCCACACCATACGATCCAAGTAATAGCGCAGTTGCGAAATCAAATGCTCGAGTTATCGAAGCCCACCTTCGTCACACTCCGCCAGTAGACCTCTTGGTTACATCTGAAACTAATGGTGATGAGTTTGCCAAACTTCTTGGCCTACATCACCACAGTTTCGATCCAGATCGCACCCAAGTTCCTGTCTCTTCCACGCAGATTCGCGAAGACTTGATTAGTAATTGGCATCTACTTGGACCAGGATCCAGAGAACTACTCGCGATTCGCGCAGTATTTATTGGTGCTGAATCAACTGGAACCACGACCACAACTTTGGCAGTTCAAGCTGAATTGATGAAGCGCCAAGGAAACTTCGCAACTACTAACTGGATTCGCGAATATGGTCGCGATCTGACTATGCGTAAAAAAGAACAAGCCGAAGCTATGGGTTTAAGCGAGTATGCCGTGCCCTGGACAACAAACGACTTTGTCGAAATCGCAATCGTGCAACAACAGCTTGAAGATGTTGCGGCTCGTACCGGTGGACCTGTTGTATGTTGCGACACTGATGTATTCGCCACAATCATTTGGGAACGTCGATACTTGGGAGAGAAAGCTGCCCTGCCAATGCCGGGCGATTCCCAAAATCGAATCTATTTTGTAACCCAACCCGATGGTGTCCCATTTGTCCAAGACAAAATCCGAGATTCTGAGGAACTTCGAATATCCATGACTCGAGAATTCGAAGATGACTTAATTAGCACCGGTAGGTCCTGGATGGCGCTCGATGGCTCAGTAGAAACCAGAGTTGAATTAGCGCTAAAGGCGATCGATGCTGCGATGGCGCAAGCGTTCGATTTTCACGTTCACTAGATTCACCGTTCCTGCCTTGGGTAAGGTTGCCAAACCCTAAACTTGAACCCATGCGATCAATCAAAACAATCCACGTTGTCAGTTGTCATGCCGAAGGCGAAGTTGGAGACGTAATTGTTGGCGGTGTTAATCCACCCCCAGGCGAGACGCTTTATGACCAGTCACGTTTCATTGCAACTGACAATGAACTTCGACAATTTGTTCTGAATGAACCACGTGGTGGAGTTTTTCGCCACGTCAACATGTTGGTGCCACCTAAAGATCCAAGAGCTGCAGTTGGATTCATAATCATGGAGCCAGAAGACACTCCGCTTATGTCTGGCTCAAATTCAATGTGTGTAGCGACCGTAGTTCTGGAAACTGGCATTGTGCCAATGGTTGAACCAGAAACCCATTTCTTCATGGAAGCGCCAGCTGGACTTGTTGAAGTATTTGCCACCTGTAAAGACGGCAAGGCAACTCAGATCAAAGTGCATAACGTCCCAGCATTCGCTGCAACCCTAGACACAAAGCTAGAAGTTCCTGGCCTAGGAACTTTGACTGTAGATACCGCTTGGGGTGGCGACAGCTTCGTAATTGTTAATGCCAAAGAATTGGGATTCACACTCGATCCAAGTGAAGCGCGTGATCTTGCAGTTATGGGAATTGGAATTACCAAGGCTGCCAACGAGCAACTAACTTTTACCCACCCAACCATCCCAGGCTGGACCCACTTCTCGTTTTGCCAAATGGCAATGCCGGTGTTTGAAGAAGGCGGCTCACTCATTAGCCATAATGCCGTCGCCGTTCAGCCAGGAAAGATCGATCGATCACCCACCGGCACCGGCGTTTCGGCACGCATGGCTGTGCTTCATGCTCGTGGCGTAATGAAACTCGGAGATCGAATTCGGGGCCGTTCAATTATCGGATCACACTTTGAGGGTCGGATCGAACAGGAAGTCATGATTGGCGATAAGCCAGGCATCATTCCATCCATTGCTGGCCAAGCCTGGCTAACTGGAACACATCAACACATGTTGGATCCAACGGATCCTTACCCACTTGGCTACCTAGTTAGTGATACCTGGCCACGAATTGGCAAAGATTAATCTCTAACATGCCGGAATCTCTAAACGTTGGTCACCTAGATTTTTCAGAATCCGGATTTTCCATTCGCTCTGATCAAGTCATGCAAGCTCGTGAGCAACATTGGTATGCAACGACGAACTTTGGGATCGCAATCCTGCGTTACGAAGATTCCAACGCATTGCTCAAAGACAAGCGGCTTTATCAAGGAACCCGCAGATGGCCATCACACTTTGGGATAGATGACGGCCTGTTGGCGAATTGGTGGCCAGACATCATGTTGAGTATTGAGGGCGAAGATCACCTTCGACTTCGGAAACTTTCTGGCCCAGCATTTTCACCAAAAGTACTTGAGCCGCTGATCCCAACTTTTGCTGAGCTGGCACATGAATTGATTGATGGTTTTTGTGAACGCGGGACCGCAGAATTTATGAGCGAGTTCGCCGAAGCTTATTCAGCTCGAGTGATTACAGGATTGCTGGGAATTGATAAATCACAGTGGCGAGAAATCGCAGATCTAGCCACTGAACTTGGATATGTTTTTAGCGTCACGATTAAGGATGATCTAGAGGTAATCGAACACGGCCTTTCTGGACTACTGGAAATTTCAAAAGCTTTGATTGAAAGTCGCCAAGGCACTGACGGTGATGATTTTGTGGGCGCGCTGATTAGGGCAAATTCTGACGGCAAGAAAATTACCGATCATGAACTTTTGATGCTGGTTAGTTTCATTATCTTCGCCGGCTTTGATACCACTAGAAATCAAATTGGCCTTGGGCTGCAAACTTTCTCCAAGCACATGGATCAGTGGCGCACCCTAGGTGAAAATCCGGATTTGGCACGCAGCGCCGTTGAAGAAGTGATGCGGGTTAATCCAACAATTACTTGGGTTAGCCGCGAAGCCTCCGTGGACGTTGAATACAAAGACTTGATAATCCCGCAAGGCAAAACGATCCACTTACTAACGATTCCGTCGGGAAGTGATCCGCGTCGATTTGAAAAAACTGAGTTTGATATAACCGCCGGGCGTCCACCACACTTTGGCTTCGGTGGTGGCATGCATCATTGCCTAGGACATTATGTTGCTCGCCTAGATATGGCAGAAGCATACAAAGCACTTGCGCAACGTCTACCAGACTTTGAAATTCTCGATGGCGCTACTTACCTTCCAGATAGTGGCAACACCGGTCCAATTGAATTACCGATCAAGTTCACACCTTCAGCTCGCAGGTCCTGATGTCGGAAAACCAAAAGCGCCACCAAAACTTAAGTCGATCAAATCCATTCAAAAGTATTTGGCAACGCAAGATAAGCGCCTTGGTAGATTTCTAGAGAACGCTCCGCTCTATCCAGTTGCCAAAGAACCCGCTCACAATTCTCACTTCGAAACCATTGTGTTTGCTGTTATAGGTCAGCAGTTGTCGGGTAAGGCGGCTGACACAATCACTCATCGATTGATCGCAAAAACTGGGTCACCGGTCAAGCCGGCCAAGCTTCTTAAGTTAGGTCACCTTCAGTTGCGAGAAGTTGGCCTTAGCAATGCAAAGGCTCGGACCATCCTGGAGTTAAGCGAAGCAGTAGTTAAGGGTTTTGACTTGGAGTCTGTAGATGAGTTGCCGGACGATGAAATTGTGAAGCAGCTGACACAGTTCTGGGGAATCGGGCGCTGGACAGTAGAGATGTTCATGATGTTTCGCTTGGGCAGATTAGATGTGTGGCCAATTGGCGATTTAGGGGTTCGTCGCGGTTGGGGAATTATTCAAGGTTTGGGATACACGCCTTCCGAAAAAGAAGTTATCGGAGTAACGGATCACCTCTCGCCATATCGCAGCGTAGTCGCTTGGCACTGTTGGCGAGCAACTGATGAAGAGCCAGATTTTTGGTAGTGGCTGACTGCATATTCTTTGCAAACTAGATTGCCAGCTTTGACTTAGACTCGACACATGTCAAAGCCTGTTGTCCTGATTGCCGAAGAATTATCACCTGCCACACTTGCGGTGTTAGGCGATGGATTTGAAATCCAGCATTGCGATGGGGCAAATCGCGCTGAACTGCTATCTGCATTGGGAAATGCAAATGCAGTCCTAGTCCGATCAGCTACCAAAATGGACGCTGAGGCAATTGCGGCGTCGCCAAACTTAAAGATCATTGCGCGCGCAGGCGTTGGCCTAGACAACGTAGATGTGCCGGCTGCAACCGCTGCAGGAGTCCTAGTTGTGAATGCCCCAACGAGCAACATTGTGTCGGCTGCGGAACTAGCTGTTTCCTTGCTGCTTGCAGTAGCCCGAAATGTGGTTCCAGCAAATCTGGCACTAAAGAATGGCCAATGGAAGCGTTCTCAGTTCGGGGGAGTTGAA
>JALRCB010000071.1 GCA_023257525.1 Candidatus Nanopelagicales bacterium | reverse complement strand
GTGTTTTCGCTGCGCTTTTAGCTCCAGCAGCGCTGTCATTGATTACCACTACGTTTAGCGATTCAAAAGAACGCGCAAAGGCATTCGGTGTTTATGGCGGCCTCTCAGCAGGTGGTGCAGCTATTGGTTTGATCTTGGGTGGATTGCTAACTCAATACGCGTCTTGGCACTGGTGCCTGCTAGTTAATGTGCCTATTGCGATTGCTGCTTTCATGCTGGCTATTCCAAATGTAAAGGAAAGTAAAGCAAGCGGAGATACCCGTTATGACATACCAGGAGCAATTACTTCGACAATGGGTCTGGTTTCATTGGTTTACGGAATCACCCAGGCTGGCGAACTAGGTTGGTCAGATTCAACAACAATTATGTGGTTTGGCGCTGCCATTGCGCTACTAGCTGCCTTCTTTGTTATTGAAAGTCGCACAAGTCACCCATTGTTACCAATGAATATTCTGTTAAACCGAAATCGCGGCGCGAGTTACTTGACTTCATTTATTGTTGGCGCTGGCTTGTTTGGCATGTTCTTATTCCTTGCTTACTTCTTCCAAGGCATCCTGCAGTATTCACCAGTTAGAGCCGGCTTGTTATTCTTGCCATTCTCAGTTGGTGTTGGCATAAGTGCTGGAATTGCATCGCAAGCTTTACCAAGATTTGGTCCACGCTATGTTTCATTTATCGGATTAATCATGGCGACCGCAGGTATGTTGCTGCTGACCCGACTAGAGCCAACTAGCGCTTACTTAAGTGACATTTTGCCGGCTCTGATGGTTTTGAGTTTAGGTATGGGACTTGTATTCGTACCAATCTCAGCTACGGCATTGTTTGGTGTGGGTAATCATGATGCGGGTGTTGCTTCGGCAGTACTTAATACTGCACAGCAAATCGGTGGCGCTCTCGGCACTGCGTTCCTTAACACAATCGCAGTTACCGCAACCGCCGACTACTTTGTCGACAACATGATTGATCCAACGGATCCGGCAAATGCTGGCGCAGCCGCGTTTGGATTAACTGAAGGATTCACCACTGCATTTACCTGGAGCGCAGGATTTATGATTCTTGGCGCACTAATCTGGGTATTCATGATCAATGCCAACAAAGACACTTTGGGTGCCAATGATGCACCGGTACATGTGGGATAGCGAGTTAACATGAGCGAAATTTCTAGAGCCACAACTAGTGACTTGGCCGAGCTACATCCACTGGTTGAGAAATATCGCGCGTTCTATAAGCAACCGGAGAATGAAAAGACTTTGGGCTATTTAGAACAGCGAATCAAGAATGAGGAAGCAATCGTTTTCATAGCCCGTATTGATGGCGAAGCTGTCGGTTTCACTTTGCTGTATCCAACATTCTCTACGGTTTCACTTTCCAACATTTGGTTACTTAATGACTTGTATGTGGATGAGTCTGCGCGCGGCAAGGGGATAGCAAGCGAGCTTATGGATGTTGCGGAATCAGCTGCAAAGAGCGCAGGGGCAACCCGTGTGTTTTTGCGAACCGCTAACGATAACTTGCCAGCACAAGCACTTTACGAAGGTCGAAATTGGGTTAAGGACGAAGTATTCCGTCGCTACGATCTAGTTTTCTAAGTTTCAGCGAAACTAAATTAAGCCTAGGCTTTCGAGCTTTTTACGTAGATCAGGATCGCTTGGCTCTGTCAGGTGCGTGCCGTCAGAAAACATAACGACCGGTATTGACTGGGCGCCGCCATTAATTTCAACCACTTTATCTGCGGCACCAGGCACCTCCTCGATGTTTATGTAGGAGTACTCAACGCCAAGTTCGTTTAAGAGGCGCTGCGAACGTCGACAGTCGCCACACCATTCCGCACCATACATAGTTATTTCGCTCATGCGCACAGCCTACTGCGATCCAGAATCGGACGTGCTTGGTTTTGATGTGACGGAAAAGTCAATGGGGCCTAGGCTTCAATCATGACAACTCAGATGCCAACTCGTAAACTGCGTGACCTTGAAGTTAGTGCCATCGGACTTGGCTGCATGCCAATGTCATGGGGTTACAACGTTGCTGATGCTGATCGAAATGAAATTCGAGCAACTATTCATCGCACATTGGAACTTGGTATAACTCTGTTTGATACCGCAGACGTTTATGGTCCGTGGACTAACGAGGAAATTCTTGGTGAGTACCTGGTCAAAGACGGCCTTCGCGACAAAGCGATCATTGCTTCCAAATGCGGCTTAACGCCGGTCAACATGACTTCTTACGGCAAGAATGGCAAGCCAGAGTACGTTCGCCAAGCTTGCGAAGACTCGCTTGGCAGACTTGGCACTGATTACCTTGACCTTTACCAATTGCACCGAGTCGATCCAGAGGTTCCAATTGAAGAAACTTGGGGAGCCTTGGCTGGACTAGTTGAATCTGGCAAAGTTCGTTATATCGGACTATCTGAAACTACTGTGGAAGAAACTGCAAAGTGTCATGCCATTCATCCAGTTACAAGCGTGCAAAGTGAATTTTCAATTTGGACTGATGAGCATGTAAAGAACGGGGTAATTCAATACTGTGCAGATAACAACATCGGGTTCTTACCATTTTCGCCACTTGGACGAGGCTTCCTAACTGGAACGGTTACTGCTGACACTATTGCCGACGGAGATTTCCGTAGCGCTAATCCAAGGTTTACTGCCCAGGCAATTGCAGACAATCAAAAAATTGTCGATGGAATCGCAGCAATTGCAAACCGACACAACGCCACGCCAGCACAGATCGCTCTTGCATGGATCCTGGCGCAAGGGCCGAATATGGTTCCAATCCCAGGCACTAAGCGCCGCAAATGGTTGGAAGAAAATGCAGCGGCTGTAACGATTGAATTAACAGCTCAAGATCTAGCTGACATTGCAGCTCTGCCTAGACCAACTGAGTCGCGTTACTAAGACTTAACTACAGCTAGAAGAAACTAGAGAAGCGGGTAAGACCCGTCTTCATCGTGAACTTCAGTGCCAACAAGCGCTGGGGTAAACACGCAGATAATTCTAAGTTTGGTGTGGCTTCGCATTTGGTGACGATCATGCTTATCAAGTGTGTAAGTCATACCGGGCCGAACTTCAAACACTTCGCCAGTTTCTAGGTTCTCAAGTTCGCCTGTGCCGTCGATGATGTAGTTGGCTTCGATGTGGTTCTTGTACTGCAAAGTAGTAGTAGTCCCAGCTTCCAATTCAGTGTCATGAAAAGAGAACCCGACGCCATCTTCGCGAGTTAACATACGCAGGCTGGTACCAGTTGAAACCTTGCGGTGACGTGGCCCACCCACTAAATCCTCTTTGTAAGTAACAATCATGCTGACTCCTTAAGTCTGGTCTTCATTTCAATTTACGTAATTAACTTATCGGCACAGACTAATCTGCTGGGACGAATCCGAGTACTTCGCCAAAGAATTTGAGTTCCTCGATTGCACATGTCGTGATTGTCTGACTTTTTCGGAATCCATGGCTCTCGCCTTCGAATTCAAAGTATTTGTACTTCACACCATTCTTAATGCAGGCATCCCTAAATGCTTGAGATTGGGAAGGCGGGACGATTGGGTCATCCGAACCTTGAAAAATGATCAATGGTGAAGTCAAGTTGTCCGCATGAGTCAACGGAGAGCGCTCAATGTAAAGCTCTTTTTGCTCGGGGTAAGGACCGATGAGCGAGTCTAGGTAACGCGACTCAAAGTCATGAGTGTCCTCCGCCAACATAATGAGTTCGGCAACACCGTAGTAGTTCGCACCCGCAGCAAAAACTTTGCTATGTACTAAGCCATTTAGAACTGCGTATCCGCCTGCGCTTCCACCTCGAATCACAACTTTGCTCGGATCTGCCAATCCATTGGCAACTAGGCCTGATACCACCGCAAGAATATCCTCGGTATCAACTACACCCCACTGGCCTTTTAAAGTTTCGCGATATGCCCTGCCATAGCCAGTTGAGCCACCGTAATCAACGTCAACAACCGTGAAGCCTCGCGAAGTAAAGAAGGCACGTTTAATCGATGCAACACCAGTGGTGTTTCCAGTCGGCCCACCATGGACAGTAATCATTACCGGCGGTAATTCCGTGCTTTCGTAATTTGGATTTGTAGCTGGCGAAATGAAGGCATGAACTGTGCGGCCGTTCTGGCTCGGAAAACTTATCGCCTGCGCGACCGGCAGAAACGCTTGGTCAATTGGGGCAGCTACTTGAGCGATAACTTCTGGGTCAGTTGTGCCGGTAGCAGTTAGCTCGACTAAAGCAGAAAGAGTTTTTGGGCCGCCGCCGATCGCAAAAATTCGATCCTGATAGACGCTTAGATGCGCAAAATTAGTTAAGTTGCATCCCAGATCTCGCCAGGTTCCAGTACTGGGGTCAATCACGGCAATTTTTTCTTGCGCTGGGTTGCCATGGATTCCAACTAGTTCTCCGGAATCCAGGATTCGAAGTAGGTGAGTGCCAACAATCCACATCGGATGTGCCCACTCCGCAGACTCAGAAACCAGTTGGCGCTTCGAGTTTTTGGTATCTGACTCCCAAACATTCCAGAATCCAGAAGCATCGCTAACAAAATAGAGTTTGCCTGAATTAGACCAAACCGGGCTATTTACAGCTTCGCTTTCGTTTCCAGCCAGGATCGTGGTGTTAACGAGGTTTCCCTGCAGATCAATGTCGGCTAACCGTAGCTGCGTTCCATCCCACGGCATTTGCGGATGTTCCCAAGAAATCCAAGCGAGTTGTTGCTCATCCGGGGCCAGCGCAAGATGGGCATAAAAATGTGAAGCTGAATCCAGAACCCTTATTTGTTTTGCACTGTTGATAGCAATCAAGTCTCGATTTGTGCTGGCACCTTCGGTAACTTCTCGAACACACCAAATCTCTGAACCTCGAATTAGAAAATCGCTATAGCGGGCCAGCGTTCCCGGCGAACTTTCCGCAGTGATTGGCTCTGGTTCACCGCCGACAGTCTTCCAATAGATTCGTTGGTCTGACTTCTCAGCAAATACAAGTCCAGGTTCGTTATTCCAAGTGCAAACCAGCCAACTTAGGCCGCCCATTTCGTGCACT
>JALRCB010000070.1 GCA_023257525.1 Candidatus Nanopelagicales bacterium | reverse complement strand
ACTAAGCCTAACTTGCAAAAAATTGGCACTAGAACTCCTCTGAAATACACTTCAGGGTAGGCGAACCCGCGCTAACCAAGACTCGGAAAATCATGGCTGAATTAGTTTTCTTCACTGGCACTATGGACTGTGGTAAATCCACCCTTGCCGCCCAAGTGAACTACACCCATGCCAGTCGAGGCCGCCGAGGCATAGTTTTCACGCGCAATGACCGTGCTGGCGCTGGAGTGTTGTCTAGTCGTTTAGGACTAGAAGTCCCTGCTGTTGAAGTCACGGATGAAACAGATTTCTTTGCGTTAGCCCTAGCTGAAAATTCCAAAGAAAACCCAATGGACTTTTTCATTTGTGATGAGGCTCAGTTCTACACCAGAGTTCAAATCGATCAACTTGCCCACGTAGTAGATGACTTAGAAATTGATGTATTTGCATTTGGTATTGCTAGTGATTTCCGAACCGAATTGTTCCCAGGATCGGCTCGCTTATTCGAACTTGCTGACCGAATTCAAGTCCTGCAAGTTGAGGCGCTTTGCTGGTGTGGTCGACGTGGAACTCACAATGCGCGAACTATTGATGGCGTAATGGTGACTGAGGGCGAGCAAGTTGCCGTAGGTGATACCGGTGGCGATTCAGGTGTTGTGAGTTACGAAGTTTTGTGCCGACGTCATCACATGGCAGCTATGCCAATCAATCACTTAGCGGATTAGTTTTTACGCGACCTGGTTAGTAGTCCGAGCAGTCCAATTCCAGCTGCCGAAACCGCAACAACGCGCTCTACTCGAAGCTCGCCATCTTTGTCCAAGAAGAATGCCCCAGCAGAGCCCATACCTTTAGCGGCCAAATTGGCTGGCTTCACATACTTCTCAAGTGCTGCCACATTGGCTGTGATGTTTAGGCAGGTGGCTTCAATTTCAGCAGCAATATCATCTGCGGTGCGCTTTTTGCCTATGCGATGTGTACCAGCCATTCCCTTAGCCTATGAGTGAAGGGCAGAATCACAGAATTCCAGATTTTGACTCGAGACTGCCCAAAAAGTGCCAGGTTCGGGTTTTTGGGTTAACCTTATTGCAAAGAGTTTGCAATAAGGAGTTTTCATGCACATGCCCGATGGGCTAATCAACGCCCCAGTTTCCATAGGTGCAGGAGTTCTAGTAGCTGGCGCCGTAGCAGTGAGCCTAAAGAAGACCAAAGGTTCGCTTGATAGCCAAACTGCCCCAATGGCAGGTCTGGTCGCAGTCTTTATCTTCGCTGCCCAGATGATTAACTTCCCAGTTGCCGCCGGAACTAGTGGGCACTTAATGGGTGGCGCATTGGCTGCCATCTTGGTTGGTCCTTGGGTTGCCGTACTTGTTATGACAGTCGTGGTTGGCATTCAAGCTCTTGTGTTTGCAGATGGCGGACTTTCGGCACTTGGGATAAACATTTTGAACATGGGAATTGTCACGGTAATTGTTGGAACTCTAGTTTTTGCTTTGACTATGAAAGTGCTTTCGAAAACTAAGTCTTCAATTGTTGCAGCTTCTGCCATTGCAGCATTTATTTCAGTTCCAGCTGCAGCTCTGGCATTTGTTATCGAGTACTACCTAGGTGGAAACGCAACTTACGACCCAATGACAGTGCTCATTTCTGTAGTTGGCGTTCACCTACTCATCGGAATCGGTGAAGCCATAATTACAGCTCTGACGGTTGGAGCTATTTTGGCAACACGCGCAGATTTGGTGGATGGCGCTCGTAAGTTCTTGCCTAAGCAAAAACTAATCATCAAAGATTCGGTGGTGTCTTGATATGTCGAGTAAAAAACTTTTAGTTATTGGGCTGCTTGCTTCAATCGTTATCGCAGGTTTTCTAAGTTTCTATGCCTCTAGCCACCCAGATGGTTTAGAAAAAGTATCTGCTGATCAAGGCCTTGATGTGACAGCAGTTGACTCGGCAAACGCTGACTCCGCTTTGGCTGACTACGGCGTTGCTGGAGTTGAAAATGAGCGTGCCTCAGCATTTCTTGGTGGCGTAATCGGAGTTGCTATCACTGGTCTTGCTGGCGTCGGACTGTACGTGTGGCTTAGAGAACCAAAATCTGCTGAGACTAAGTGAAACTTTCTCCCGAGCGCGTAGTTCTTGACACCAATAACGCCCACGAACATGGGCATGGCGTTGGTGACCATCTATACGTACATCGCCACTCATTGGTGCATGATCTACCTGCCCAGGTTAAAACCGTCGCAGCAATAGTTTTCATTTTTGTGGTCGTGTTAACTCCAGTTCACGCAGTTGGGGCTTTTGCGGTTTATCTGGGACTTGTCTTCGTTGTGGTCAAGATTGCTGACTTACCATTTCCGCTAGTACTAAGACGAATGCTTATTGAGATTCCTTTTGTTCTCTTTGCAGTTCTGATGCCATTTTTTGGCCCAGAACCGAGAGTTGAATTCCTGGGCTTATCTCTTTCACAAGAAGGACTCTGGTCGGCATTTGGAATCTTGGCCAAGGGAACTATTGGCGTAGCTACGTCGATTACTTTGGCAGCTACTACGCGGGCTCGGGATTTGCTGCAAGGTTTGGAAACTATTGGAGTTCCCGACTTGCTTGTCCAGATCGCTTCTTTCATGCTTCGCTATTCAGCCGTAGTAACCGATGATCTATCTCGCATGAAGGTAGCTCGTGAATCTCGTGGGTTCTCGGCAACTGGTGTCAAGCACTGGAAAGTTCTAGCAAACTCTGCTGGCGCACTTTTCATTCGCTCATATGAACGAGGTGAGCGAGTTCACTTAGCAATGCTGTCGCGTGGCTACAACGGAACCATCATTGATTTGTATAAGCCCGTAGTTACCAAAAAGGATTGGCGCACAGCTATGGCTCTGCCGATTGTTGCGGCGTCAATTATGGTTATAGCGTGGATCACACTTTGAAAACTCCTCCAAGTCTTGACGTATCAGGTTTGGCGTATGCCTACCCGGATGGCAATCAGGCCCTCTACGGCGTAAACCTTCAGATCCAACCTGGTGAACGGGTAGCACTCCTAGGTCCAAATGGCGCAGGTAAGACCACGCTTGTAATGCACCTAAATGGAATTCTTGCCGCTGGCCTTGGCACCGTCCATGTAGGTGGACTTGCGGTGAATACCGAAGACAAAGATGCCCTCCGCGAAATCCGTAGGCGCGTTGGCATTGTTTTTCAGGATCCTGATGATCAGTTATTCATGCCAACCGTTCGCGAAGATGTTGCTTTCGGTCCGATAAACATGGGCGTTACCGGTGCTGAACTTGAAGCTCAGGTTATGCAAGCCCTTGAGCTAGTGGGAATGGCAGATTACGCCGATCGCCCACCACATCATTTGTCCTTTGGCCAACGCCGTCGGGTGGCAGTAGCTACAGTTTTGGCAATGAAGCCTGAGATTCTGGTTCTGGATGAACCAAGTTCGAATTTAGATCCAGCCAGCCGCCGGGAATTAGCGGACATCCTGCGCGACCTGGACATTACCTTGCTTATGGTTACTCACGACCTCCCATACGCCCTGGAACTATGCTCACGATCGGTGATTCTCTCGCAGGGCACCATTGTCGCGGATGGTAAAACCATAGATATTTTGTGCAACGACTCTTTGATGGCAGAAAATCGCCTAGAACTGCCGTTTGGATTTGATCCAAAAAATACCCTTGTTAAATAGCGCTTCGCTGCCTCGGGACTAAATCCCGATTATGAAGTTTGCGCCAATTCCTGACAGAATAGAGCCCACGTGCGGGAGTGGCGGAATTGGCAGACGCACCAGATTTAGGATCTGGCGCCTTCGGGTGTGGGGGTTCAAGTCCCCCCTCCCGCACCATTATCAAGTCTTAGAAGTTAAAGATTCGAAATAACTTCACTTATCTGATGCGCTAACTTATTGAGCGCGTTGCCTCTATGGCTAATTGCATCTTTTTCGGCCGCACTCATTTGGGCAGTCGTTTTGGTAAATCCAGTTGGCACAAAAATCGGATCATAACCAAATCCATTTTCACCTGTTGGAACATTGAGAAGACTCCCAAGCATTTCGCCTATGGCAACAAGTTCTTTTCCGTCTGGAAAAACCGCTACTGCTGCGCAAACGAACTTTGCTCCCCGACTTTCCGTCGGTACATCCTTAATTTGCTCAAGGACTAAATCAAGGTTTGCTTTATCGACGTTTTCGGTTGCCCCAGACCATCTAGCTGAAAGTACACCAGGATTACCATCAAGTGCATCAACACAAATTCCAGAGTCATCTGCAATTGCAGCCAATCCTGTGAACTTAGCTAACGCGCGTGCCTTTAATAGCGCATTGCCTTCGAAGGTGTTTTCAGTTTCTTCCACTTCAGGAGCATCTGGAAAATCTGCAACTGTTAAAAGTTCGCAATCAAGGTCTAGCTCTTCCAGTATTCGCTTTAGCTCGGTAGCTTTGTGCGCATTTCTGGTCGCTAAGACAAACTTCATAAATCTACTTCTTTGGAAGGGGAATAGCTAAGGCAGCTTTTTGTTTTGAAGTTAGTTCGACGCATCCAATGGTTGCCAAGTCCAAAAGTTCATGTAGCAACTGGCGGTCAAATGGTTCCCGCTCTGCAGTTCCCTGAACTTCGATGAATGCGCCAGAGCCAGTCATAACAATGTTCATGTCTGTGTCTGCACGAACGTCATCGTCGTAATGCAGATCAAGGCATGGCTTACCATCAACAATTCCCACCGAAACCGCTGCGACAGAATCTCGCAGAACCACTGCATCTTTTGCTACCAGGCCAGATGCTCTGGCCAATTCAACTGCATCCGCAACCGCAACATAAGCGCCGGTAATTGCTGCAGTTCGAGTTCCACCATCAGCCTGCAAAACATCGCAGTCGATCATGATTGTGTTTTCGCCAAGGGATGACATGTCTAGAACTGAGCGCAAACTACGGCCGATCAAACGTGAAATCTCGTGAGTGCGTCCACCCAGCTTGCCCTTGACGCTTTCTCGATCGTTGCGGGTGTGAGTTGCTCGCGGCAACATCGAATACTCAGCTGTTAGCCAGCCTTCGCCACTTCCCTTTTTCCAGCGCGGCACGCCTTCGCTGAATGAAACGGCACATAGAACTTTGGTGGCACCAAACTCGACGAGCACGCTGCCTTCGGCATGATCTAGCCATTGGCGAGTGAAGGAAACATTA
Source organism: Candidatus Nanopelagicales bacterium (assembly GCA_023257525.1). Taxonomy (GTDB): domain Bacteria; phylum Actinomycetota; class Actinomycetes; order S36-B12; family UBA5976; genus UBA5976. The sequence goes on along the minus strand of JALRCB010000070.1, from coordinate 19 downwards.
CGTAATTGGTCGGCCATTC
>JALRCB010000006.1 GCA_023257525.1 Candidatus Nanopelagicales bacterium | reverse complement strand
GGGAGCGAATAGCCGCACCTCAGTTCAAGCCACGATCGGCAAGGTTCTTGACGTAGACATCTCAGTAACCAAGTAGTTCTAACTAAGACAAGGGCTGGCTTTCACTCGAAAGCCAGCCCTTGTTTTGAAAACTTACTTTCCCTCAGGAACCAGATTCATGTAGTCGACTTTGATGCACCGATCCATGACGACTTTCATACCAGCATCTGATGCAACCTTTGCAACTTCATCATTGACAATTCCTAGCTGCATCCACCAAGTTTTACCAGCAGCACTTTCAGCGATCGCTGGGAATTCAGTTTCAAAAACGGAAGGCATATCCTCAGCTTTGCGAAATACGTCGATGATGTCTGGGACGATCGGCAAGTCAGCAAGTGATTTGTAAACACGTTGGCCCAAGATCTCATCGCTCACAGTTGGGTTGACCAAGTACACATCAAGGTGAGTCTGTTCAATTAGGTAGGCAGCAACCTGATGACTTGCTCGCTCCGGGTTGCTTGAGACACCTATTACAGCCACTGAGGATGCCTCTTCAAGAATGGATTTGATTTCGGCGTTGTTCATGTTGACTACCCCTCGGCTTGGCTACTTACCTGACAATACTGGGCGGATAGACTGGTTCCATGGCCGAGACGTTTTATACCGGATTACTGGTTGTCGCTTCACTTTCCATTACTGGGTATGCGTCTTACATGGTCTACAAGCTTTTTAAGGGTCAGGCATGAACACCAAATTGCATCCAGATCTAGCTCCGTTGTCTTGGCTAGTTGGTACCTGGGTCGGGGTTGGCGTAGTCGGCTACCCAAGCATGGAATCCGATATTCAAGTTGGACAAGAACTCAGCATCCACTCTGACGGTCGACCATTTTTGATTCATTGGTCGCGCACTTGGGAACTTGATGATCAAGGTGAACGAGTTCGCCCGCTTGCTTTGGAAAGTGGATTCTGGCGCCCACGGCCAGACAATGAAGTTGAATTGCTTCTAGCGCATCCAACTGGATTTCTAGAATCATGGTTTGGCAAAGTCACAATTACTGGTTTAGAAAATGCTCAGATCACTGGCGCTCGTGTTGAGTTAAAGACAGACGCTGTATTGCGCACGGCATCGGCAAAGCAAGTTGATTCGGGCGAACGTATTTACGGTTTAGTTGATGGCAACATCGGTTGGGTTTATGACATGGCTGCTGAAGGTCATGCGATGAAATCACACGCTTCATTCCATCTAACAAAGGCAACTGCACCATGAGCAATGAATGGGATGACGTCTTACGCGACCAGGGTTATCGAATCACCCCGCAACGCCAGTTGGTTCTGGAAGCTGTTAACACTTTGGGCCATGCAACTCCAGAAGAACTTTTGTCGGAAGTTCAAAAGACTGCTGCCGCTGTGAACCTTTCAACGATCTACCGAACTCTGGAAGTTCTAGAACAAGTTGGTTTGGTTACTCATGCCCACATTGGTCATGGCGCACCTACCTATCATTCAGTTGATAACGATGCCCACATCCACTTAGTTTGCGACACCTGCCAAGGCGTGCAATCTATCCCAGCAGATGCGGCCGAACTATTTGTGCAAATGCTTCGCGAGAAAGCGGGATTTGAGACTGATGTGGCGCACGTTTCGGTTCACGGCCAGTGCGCATCCTGCATGGATCGCCAAAAGCTGCTTTAGTTCATAGCGAACAAAGGTTTTCAGTCTGCATTAACTGCGAGAGAATGTTGTTATGACCGCTATTCCACACATGGATGACACCAGCATTGATGCTGGGGTGCCATGGCATTTCGGAGAGCCGTTCAAAGAGCAGCGCGAATTAGTTGCCGGACGTGGGCGAGTAGATCTTTCGCATCGCGGGGTAGTTACTGTCACTGGTCCCGATCGCAAGTCTTGGATGCATTCCATCACTACTCAAGATTTTGAATCACCAGTTGCACACTTAACTTCATTGATTTTGTCGCCACACGGTCACATCGAACATGACATTCACGTAGCTGAACAAAACGAAACAATCTGGATAAGTTGCGAACCAGGAACTGTGAACGACTTGATTCATTATTTGGAATCAATGAAGTTCATGCTTCGAGTAGAAGTTAAAGATGTGTCTGAAGACATCGCGATCGTGGGAGCACCTGGCTGGATTAAATCTGACAAGTATCCGGTTTGGCATTCATCTGAAGCGTTTGTAAATGGCTCAGCGGCAAGTGACAAGTATGTTGCGACAAGACCTGCTGACTGGAAAGTCAGTGAACTGTTTGTGCCGCGTAGTGAACTTGAAGAAGTTTTGAATCAAGAAACTCGAGTGGGAATTTGGGCTTGGGAAGCACATCGAATTCGCGCTGGTGTGCCACGCCTTAACTTTGAAACTGATCACAAAACAATTCCGCACGAAGTTGGTTTGATTGGTTCTTCGGTTCACTTGAACAAAGGTTGCTACCGCGGCCAGGAAACAGTGGCACGGGTTTACAACTTGGGTAAGCCACCGCGTCGCATAGTGCAGCTTGAGTTGGATGGTTCAACTAACGACCTGCCAGCTATTGGTGATGCAGTTTTGCTAGATGGTAAAGAAGTTGGCCGAGTAACTTCGGTTACCCAGGATTACGAAAGTGGTCCGCTTGCCTTGGCTGTCATTAAGCGCTCGGTTCCAACTGACGCAGTTCTAACCGCTGGCACGGTTGCTGCCAGTCAAACCGTAATTGTTGAATAACTTTTTTAGTTAAAATCAGAATGCCTTACTTAATTTCCTGATTAACTTTTCTTGTCGAAAGGTTTCTTGTGACTACATTTGCTGAGACAATTACGGTTGCTGATCTGGATCGTGATCCTTACCCGATTTATGCCAGGTTAAGAAAAGAAGCGCCAGTAGCTTATGTGCCGGCAGTAAACCTTTGGCTTGTTACTCGAGCCGAAGATGTGGAATTTGTAACGACCCATCCGGATTTGTTTACTGCGCAAGTCAGCGACTCGACACTTGACCGTTCATTCAAAGGCAAGAGCCTGCTCACCATGGATGGTGAAGAACATCTAAACATGCGCAAGAGCCTGGATAGCAAGTATCGGCCACGAACTGTTTCGACTTACATTGATGATTTAGTTACTCCTATTGCAAAAAAGCAGCTTTCGGACATTGTTTCAAATGATCGTCGTGAGTTAGTCGCCTCATATTTTGAACCAATTTCAGTGCTTGGATTGGGTGCCGTATTGGGACTTGGGCATCTAAGTGCAGAAACGATGCAGCATTGGTTTCATGGTCTGGCTATGGGTGCTACCAATTTTGAACGAGACCCAGAAAAGCAAAAGATCTCAGATGCTGTTGAAGCAGAAATGAATGACGAACTTTTGCCGATCATGGAGCGATTACTAAAAACCCCAGATGATTCAACGATGTCCCATATGTTGCATTCAGGCATGGCACCAGGTGAACATCGAACTGCGGAATATGTCCTGCCAACTCTCAAGCTGACGATTTTAGGTGGGATGCAAGAACCAGGACATGGAGCTGCGGCAACATTTTTTGCGCTCGCAAATATCCCTGGTGCATTTGATCGACTTCGAGAGAATCCTGACCTTTGGGATGATGTGATTCAAGAGGGCCTGCGTTGGATTGCTCCGATTGGAACTCAAACTCGCCAAACTACTCAGGATGTGGAGTTGGGTGGAGTTGTGATCCCTGCTGGCTCCGCAGTTGCCGCAGTGGTAGCAAGTGCATCACGAGATGAAACAGTTTTCTCTGACCCAGATACGTTCGACATGGATCGACCACGTCAATCCAATGCATCATTTGGGTATGGTCCTCATTTTTGTGCCGGACATGCATTCGCTCGTGGCTTGGAGCGGATTTCACTTCAGGTTCTAATTGAAGGTTTGCCAAACATTGCACTGCAAAACAGTGATGAAGTTGAGTTTGCTGGCTGGGAATTTCGAGCGCCAACTGCGCTACATGCGAGCTGGTAACTAAACCTCAAGCGTGACAGTCATTGGCCCGTCACAAACTGCACTGATTCGCATATCGGCTCCAAACTTTCCGGTTTCAACTTGAGCACCAAGAATACGTAAAGCCTGAACTACGTTTTCGACTAGCGGCTCAGCTTGCGGACCACGCGCTGCTTGTTGCCAAGTCGGGCGACGACCATTTGAAGTATCTGCAAAAAGTGTGAATTGGCTGATTGCCAAGATCGGCAAGCTGGCATCAGCCGCTGCAACTTCAACTGACTCTGAGTTAACGGTTTTTCCAGCTGCCTTTAAGGCTGCAGATTCAAAGATCCGTAACTTCCAGATTTTGTCTGCCAGGACTGCGCACTTGCTTTCATCGTCATCAACACTTACGCCAATCAGGACGAGTAGTCCCGGTCCTTCAAAGGCACCAATTGTTTGGCCTTCGACAACAACACTGGCACCATCAACTCTTTGAACAACTGCACGCATACTGACATTCTGCCGTGCTTTATCGGCAGTTCGCATTAGGTGTCCGATACTCAAACGTGGAACTATAGGGGAGTGTCAGTTCCTGTTGCTTATGTAGTCCGAAGTGGGCTCGTTGAAGGCGCACACTTTGGCAGCGCAGTTGTTGTAGACGCGCAGGGCAAAGTTGAGTGGTCAATTGGCGATGTTTCAACTGCGATGTTCCCAAGATCCTCAAGTAAATTGATGCAGGGTCTGGCTATGGTCAGAAATGGTTTGCCGCTCAAGGACGAATTACTTGCCTTGGCTTGCGCATCCCATAGTGGTGAAGACTTTCACCTAGCTGGAGTTCAGGACATCTTGAACGCTGCGAATCTAGATACCTCGGCTCTCCAATGTCCTGCGGACTGGCCACTTGATGAAATCGAACGAGATACATTGCTGGCTGCCGGTCTTGGGAAGTCGTCCTCGTACATGAACTGCAGTGGCAAACATTCAGCAATGTTGTTTACCTGTGTACTCAATGGCTGGGATACCGATACTTACTTGAAGGCAACACACCCTTTGCAATTAGCGTGCAAAGAAACGATCGAAGAAATCACCGGCGAGAAAGTTGAACACATCGGTGTTGATGGCTGTGGGGCACCACTAATGTCGACCACGTTGGTTGGACTAGCTCGAGCATTCTCGAAATTTGCTGGCCCAACTGCAGATGCCGAACAAAAAAAGATTGCCGATGCAATTCGATCTAATCCGGAATATCTTGGTGGCACTCGTCGCGACGTCACGAAACTTATGCAAGGAGTCCCAAGCTTGTTAGCCAAAGATGGTGCTGAAGCTGTTTATGGAGTTGGACTTGGCGATGGACGAGCACTTGCTCTCAAGATTGAAGATGGTGCGGACCGCGCTCGAATCGTGGTCGCTATGTCTGTTTTACAAAATGTTATGGGTGTTGTTTCCCAAGAAGTAGAACGACAACTGGACAGCCAAGAACTATTTGGTGGCGGCGTTCACGTTGGAAAAGTAATTCCAGCATTTTCTGTCTAATTTCTAGCTAATGAGTTCTTTGCGGTACTTCATTACTTCTGAAGTCATACCAATGCCCACAACTCCAATGAGAATTTCACCTCTGAAATAACCCATGACTAATTCATCGGATAGCTCTCCGGCGACTAGTTCGTAACGATCAGCCAGTCCAGGCATTCCAAAACCTTGAATCTTCATGTCGTATTGATCCGACCAAAAACTTGGCAGTGGCATGAATGGTGTTGCAACAAGTTCAGCAAAATTCTCAGCATCCGCCAAGTAGGCACTCAGTACCGAGCCAACTCGTTTTCCGGTTTCGGTCGGAATGTTCCAGTGCTCAATTCTTCTTGGCTCATTGTCGAATAGCGGATTAGCGAATCTAGCTAAGTCGCCAACAACATAAACACCCTCGACAGATGCTCCATCAGTGGTAACAGCTCGAAGTGCAGAGTCAGCAAGCACTCCGTTTGAGATATCAAGTTTGGTTTCAGACAGCCACTCAACATTGCAATGGGAACTAATCGCTTCAACTAGAACATCTGCCTGGATCACTTCACCGCTATCAAGGACAACGCCGGAAATCTTTTCTGTACCAATTAGATCTGAAATTCCATGGTTCAGTTTGAAGTTAACGCCATGGCTTTCATGTCGCCGCTGTAACTCAGCAGCAAGTTGCTCACCTAGCGGTCTAATCATCGGATACGGATCAATTGCAACATTAGTTACTTCGCAACCAAGTCCCCGAGCAGTGGCAGCTACTTCACACCCGATGAATCCTGCACCTGCGACAACCACTTTGGTTCCAGGTACCAATTCAGCCCGTAATCCAATTGCATCGTCCAAAGTCCGGACAGTGTGACGACCCGAAATCTTGCCATTGGGCAGATCAAGTACTCGCGGCCGCAATCCAGAAGCTATAACTAATCCATCGTATTCAAACGACTTTCCTGATGCTGTTGTCACAACCTTTTTGTCTAAATCAAGTGAAGTTGCAGGATCACCTAGATGCCAGGTGACATCTTCAACTTGGGAGCGCAATTTGAAGGCCACTGCTTCGTGAGTAACTTCTTTTGCCAAGACTTCTTTAGATAATGGAGGACGGTTATAAGGAAGGTGCGCTTCCTCGCCAATCATTGTTATGCGCCCAGCAAATCCGTTATTGCGCAATGCTTCAGCGGCCCGCAGGCCACCCATGGAGGCCCCGACAATAACGACTGACTTAGACATAAAACTTGGTTTTAGTTATTCGACAATGGAGATTGCCTGCATTGGGCAAACATCCACAGCACTTTCAATGTCACTGCGGCGACTGTCGTCGGCGGTAGCAACAAATTCAAGTTTGTCGTCATCGTTTAACTTGAAAATATCTGGTGCTTCAAAGACACATTGGCCATAGTGCTGGCACTTATCCATGTCGACATTTATGGCAATCATTTCTTCTCCTCAACAGTTGATGGATACAAATCTTTGGATGGAGTACGAATTCCGCGGAACTCCCAGTCGCCACCCATGGCGGTGGAAACTACTTCTTCACTTTCCGTTGGTTGTGCGCCAACGTCAGTTCGGATTGCAGTAGGTCCGGTAACAATTGTGTTAGTTAATTTGCCAAGGCCTTCAACTTCTACTTCGACGACATCGCCAGGTTCAACTGGACGCGAGTTGGCTGGAGTTCCAGAAAACAAAATGTCACCTGGAACCAAAGTGATTGTTCGGGCAATGTCTGCAACTAAGTAATGCATATCCCATTCCATGGCGCTGGTGTTGTCATCTTGCTTAACAACGCCATTAACTAGCGTGCGGATCTGTTTTCCTCGGAAATCCCAATCCGTGATCAAGCCAGGACCAACAGGCGCCAAAGTGTCGCTACCTTTAACGCGCAACATGGAGCCAGCATCAGTATCGCGGAAGTCATGTAGGCCGTAATCATTTCCAATGGAGTAACCGGCAATGTAATCGCCAGCTTCTGCCGGACTAATGTTGCGGCAAGTCTTGCCAATCACAATTACGATTTCGCCCTCATAGTTCAACCACTTACAACCTTGCGGTCGAACGATTGAACCCAAGTGGCTGTTTAGTGCAGTAATTGGCTTGTGAAAGTAGGTAGGTGCAGCAGGGAGTTTGGTCATGAACTCCTTTGTGCGACTGTCATAGTTTAAATGCACCGCAATGATTTTTGTAGGCTCGCTTGGCGGCAAGTGAATTGCATCAGCGATAGCAACTTCTCTGCCATCAGGAGCGACCAGAGTGTCACCGTGGCGAATTGTTTGAACTGCAAAGCCATCCAGCAGGATGCGACGATACTCAGCCACGTGACACAACCGGATGCTTAACAGCTGGGAAACCTTCGGCTGGTTTATCGAACCAAATATGAACCTGGCCAGTACCAATTGAGTTTTCATACTCGCCGTATTGACGGCCAGGTGCAGTGCAATCTTTTTCACCTAACGCACCGTGCATCATCATTCCGTGTCCGTAACGAGCTTCTGGCTTGTACTTATGAAACTCATCCATGGTGTCCAAAACCTTGGCATGTTCGCCGGCTAGGTACCAAGCAATACGCTCTTCGTCAGCAGCTCGTGCTTCAGGTGTGTAAATCGAATTCAAATCGGCAGATTCGTGCTTGCGAAGTTCACGCAATGGCCAGAACGTATGTGACAAAGCACCGGAGGCAATTAGCAATACTTTTCGATCTGAGTTTGCGATAGCTTCACCAACTGCTCGGCCTAATCGTAGGTTGTCTTCGTCATCACCGGTTTGGCACATGCCGATGCTGATCCAGTTCTTGTCCAAGCCCTTACCTAGGTACATCCAGAGATTTAAGGTTGCGTAAAAAGTCGGTAGGTGTGTGTTGTCGATTGGAGTAATCCAAGTTCCATGTTTTTCACCAAGTGACGCGATTTCCTTGGCTAGCGCTGGATCACCTTTCCAGTCATAAGGAACAGATGACATACCGCGCGGAAGTTCTTCGCTGGTGTAAAAACCTTCCCGACGATCATGAGAGGTCACTACGAATTCAACGGTCGTAGCCCAATGGGAATCAAAAACAATAACGGTGTCGTAATCAACCTTTTCAAACACATCTTTACGAAGTTGCTCAAGTCCAGCAACAAGCGTGAAGTCTTCACCATTGTTGAGTTCCTTACGAATCTCAAGTGGCAAGACAATGGTAGGTACGTGAGCCAGTAAACCTGCTCCAACAATTTCACCCATGATTTATTCCTTCCATCCGTTAGGCGCAAAGACCGTGTTCTTTACGTCTGCATAAAAATCAAATGACCAGATTCCACCTTCGCGGCCGATGCCTGATTTCTTAGAACCACCAAATGGCGCACCAAGATCGCGCACGAAGAAACAGTTGACCCAAATAGTTCCGGCAACTAACCGATCTGTGATTGCTTCAGCTCGCTTTTTATCTCCGCAAATAACAACCGCAGCTAAACCAAATTCGGTTCCATTTGCCATCTCGATAGCTTCGGCATCGGTATCGAATTGCTGCATGCAAAGGACTGGGCCAAATACTTCTTGAGTTACGATTTCGCTGCCAACTGTTGGGTTATCAATCAAAGTCGGCATAAAGAAGTTTCCGCCCAGTTCGGCATTAGGGCCACCACCTAGTACAACGGTTTGTCCTTCGGCGACAGCGCGATCCACGAATCCTTTGACCCGAGTGAAGTGTTCCGGATGAATCTGGGGACCGATGTCTGTTGCTTCATCTCGTGGATCACCTTGTTTGATCTGCTTGGCACGTTCGATGAAGGCGGCTTTGAATTTCTCTGCAATGCCACGCTGTACCAAGAATCGAGTTCCAGATAAACAAACCTGACCAGCGTTGTCGAACTGCTCAACTGCAACTGTGACTGCAATATCAAGATCTGCATCATCAGTAATGATTAGCGGGCTCTTGCCACCCAGTTCAAAAGAACAGGGAACTAGATTTTCGGCTGCAGATTTAGCTACAAGTTTTGCAGTTGGCACAGAACCAGTGAAGGAAATGCGGGATAAGTCCGGATGCGCAGTTAGCGCTGCACCCGCTTCTTCACCAAAACCTTGCACAACATTGAATACGCCAGGCGGCATTCCGGCTTCAGCCGTGATGTCTGCAAGCAGCGAAGCAGTAAGCGGAGCCCACTCTGGTGGCTTGGCAACAACGGTGTCACCAGCGGCAAGTGCTGGACCAATTCGCCAAGTAGCAAGCATCAATGGTGCATTCCAAGGTGTGATGATTCCAGTAACACCTGCCGGATCCCAAGTTACGTGATTGGTATGGCCGCGAGTTTCAAAGTCAGGATAGTTAAGTTGATTCATCGCGTAGTCTGCAAAGAATCTAAAGTTCATTGCCACCCGAGGCATTACACCGCGACGATGTGATCGAAGCAGGGAACCGTTATCGGTGGTCTCGACGATTGCTAGATCTTCAATGCGAGCCTCAACTAAATCAGCCACCCGATGCAAGATAGCGCCTCGTTCTTGCGGTGACATTTGAGACCAAATTGGAAAGGCAGCTTTAGCGGCAGTGACGGCTAGGTCGACTTCTCGTTTACCGCCCCGAGAAATATCAGCAAGGTGAACGCCATCAATTGGCGAATGATCCGCAAAGGTTTGTGCCGAAGCGATCCGCTCGCCACCAATAAAGTGCCGGGTATCTACTGATACGCCAGCAACATTTGCCATACTCATGCCAACCCCTGAAAAATCGTTCGGGTACTAACGAATTACGATACGTTAAATTCAGTGATTTGGGAACCAAATCTAGGCAATTCTTTCATTAGGCTGGTGAAATGTCCGTACGTCCAAGAATCGCGCTAATTGGTCGGTTTACTAATTCCGCCTCTGCCCTTAGATATGGCGGCGTGGTTAGTTCACGTGCCCTGCTGGAATCACTCTGGGATGCAGGAGCCGATCCAGTAACCCTGCTTCCTGCCGCCGAAAGCGATTGGAAGCAACGACTCCAGGGCTATCAGGGAGTACTTCTAGCTGGTGGCGGGGATATCAATCCCGCTCGTTATGGCCAAGAGCCGGACGCAAGTGTTTACGATGTTGACGATCTGCAAGATGATTCAGATTTTGGAATAACCGAGTACGTCCTGCAGCAAGGTATTCCAACGCTAGCTGTGTGTCGCGGACTCCATGTTGTAAACGTTGTTCGTGGCGGCACCCTCATTCAGGACATGCCGGAAAATCATCGCCATGTCGTCCAAGAAGTAAAAGTCAGTGATTACGAATCATTCGGGTTTACTTCAGAGTTGGTAGCGACTTCTTGTTACCACCATCAAGCAATCGACAAACTCGGCACTGGTTTAGAAGTTTTGGGCCGTGGTCCAGATGGCACTATTGAAGCCGTTGGAATTGAATCAACTGGTTGGGCTCGCGGAGTTCAGTGGCATCCCGAAGATACTGCGAAGTCGGATCCAAACCAGAGCGGGCTCTTTGCTCGATTAGTAAAAGAAGCAAGCGCCTAATTAGTTCGCTGAGATTCCACAGTCACGGTAACTGCGCGAAGCAAATCAGCGAAGGATCCCAAGTCGTTTCGCTTCAAATCTGCCACAGCCAAACTCTCGCCTTTATTAAATTCTGGAAAAAGTTGCTTCATCATCTTTCGACCTTTGGCAGTGAGCTTGACCAAAACAAGACGACCATCTTTACTGCTGCGGGTGCGGGTAATGAGGCCACGACCTTCAAGGGTTTGCATAACTCCCGTCAAAGTAGCTTTTGAGAAGCCACCCTCTTCAGCTATAACGCGAGACTCAACTGGTTCCCAAATCCAAACAACCCAAAGCACTACAAATGCAGTCCAAGACAATTCGTGTTCAGCAAGAACCGTGCGCTCAAGGTAATTGCGTACAGCGTTTGCGGCCCGGAACAGATTGGACGTAACCGCCATTGCCTCGAAATCAATCTTTAGGTCGCCAAGGCGCGCCTGAACTTGGCGTTCAGTTTCATCAAGTGTGTGCTGACCAGCCATGCGACCCCAATTTCATTGATTCCCTGCAACTTTATCTGGCTTTTTGAAAATGGTCGCGTTCCGGGTCGAAATCGGGTAACTTAAAACTGTTCGTACCCGAACGATTATTTCGATCTTTGCATGAGGTGAGGCAATGTCAACAGCTACTGATGTCAGCTTGGCGGACTTAGATCTTTTTGAAGCACAAATTCCATGGCAAGTTTTTGACGACTTGCGCGCGAACAAACCCGTGCATTGGAGTGATGAACCTGCTCCGAATTCAGGATTCTGGTCGCTAACGCGGTATCACGACATCGTTCGTGTGCTGCGAGACACCGAAACGTTCTCAAGTGAAAAAGGTACGGTAAACCTCGAAGAGTTAGACGAAGAGCAAATGGAAGCTCGTAAGTCGATGATCGAAACTGACGGCATCCGACATCGCGCATTGCGTAAGTTAATGCAGGATTCTTTCACACCAAAAGCAGTTGCTGGATACGAAACTTTTTTGCGTGGCCTAACTGCAAGCACTCTGGACGATGCATTCGCCAAGGGATCCTTTGATTTCGTTAAGGAAGTTGCAGCCGATTTCCCAATTCGTGTTCTAGCTCGATTGATGGATGTACCAGACACCGACATTGACAAGTTGATTGCTTGGGGAAACCGCATGGTTGGTAATACTGACCCAGAACATGCCGATGTTTTGTTGGACTCGCCTGAATCCGAAAAGTATCGAATGCTTCCATTCAGATCACCAGCTGCCCTAGAGGTTTGGGCCTATGGCGACGATTTGGCAAAGCAACGACTTGGTGGAAAGGGCGTAGATATTGTTTCCACTCTTATCAACCAGACACCAATTGATGGCGTGCCACTATCCACTAGAGATTTCCATGCGTATTTCTTGCTACTGATTGTTGCCGGAAACGAAACTACCCGTCACACAATTAGTCACAGCATGAATTACTTAATTGATAACCCAGATCAATTGGCACTGATGCAAGAGCGTCCAGAGTTAATTGAGTGGGGTGTTGAGGAAATGCTTCGCATGGCAAGCCCGGTTTATCATTTCCGTCGCACTGCTTCTAAGGACACTGAGATTAACGGCCAGGCGATCAAGGAAGGCGAAAAAGTTGTTACTTGGTTCGCCGCCGGAAACCGGGATCCTGAAGTTTTCGTTGACCCTTATCGAATGGACATAACGCGAAATCCAAATGAGCACATGACCTTCGGTCGCGGTGGACCACATATGTGTCTGGGCAATTCACTAGCACGACTTGAAGTGAAAATCATGTTCGAAGAATTGTTGCCCAGAATTTCTGGAATTAAGCGCACTGGCGAAGTTGAGCGGTTACGTAGCAACTTCGTTAATGGAATTAAGCGCTTCCCAGTAGAGGTAACTCTGAAATAGCTAAAGCAATTTAGCAACATCGCGCAAGAACGCATCGACCAATTGGTTGGTGCGTTCTTTTGCGGTATCTCGTTCAGCTTCCGTGTGAGCAAGAAGTACATCTGGATCTTGACCATCTTTGATTACTAGGTCACGACCACCGTTGTTGAGCCAACCGAGAAGCATTTCCGGCGTTAGTTCTGGGTGGAACTGAACTCCAAGATTCCTACCATTAGTAAAAGCCTGACTAGCTGCTGAGTTCCGTGCGATCTCCAGAGCTTCAGTAGGTAACTGCCATCTGTCGTAGTGAAATTGAAACCACGGGCCAGCAGGGACTAAATCTGGTCGATCGGTGTGAACCACAGTCCAGCCAATTTCAGGTTTGGGTCCTGGCGCTACGCTGCCACCTAAAGCACGGGCAAGTAATTGCCCGCCGAAGCAAATTCCAAAAATGGGGACATTGGCATCAATGGCTTCCGAGATAAAATCTAATTCTGGTTTTAGCCAAGCCCCAATTCGATCATCATCCCAAGCGCCCCAGGGTGCGCCCATCGGTACAACGACGTCATAATCTGCAAGATTTGGAAATTCGCGCTCAACATTTGGCTCATCGAATTTCTCTGCGGGAACAACCAAGAATTGATCCACAGTAAAGCCATGGAATCTAAATCTTTCAGCCACTGGGCCAGGCGGGCTCACATGATCGTGCTCAATAAAAAGAACTCTCATACCTGCCCTATTCCCGTTGGAAATTTTCTTCCATTCTGCCCTAAAAAACCTCCCAAACGATTAAAATAAAAAAATCGTTCATACCCTAACGATTTTTGGAGGAACCATGTCGCTCGATCTTTCTGCACTTCGCGCCCAACTGCAGAGCGAAAATATTGACATTTTGCGACTTGTTTACGCAGACGTGTTGGGCATCCCTCGCTCCAAAGATCTCGTAGTTAGCCAGATGGAAAAGGCAGCCGCACATGGCCCAGCTTTTTGCCAAGGCGTTTGGGTTACCAACACCCGTGGCGGTGTTCTAGATGGACATGGAAGTATCTCAGACGGTCTATCAGATTTCGTAAGTCGAATTGATCCCAGCACAATTCGTAAACTTCCTTGGGAGCCAGGTGTCGCATATGCAGTTGTTGATGCTTTCGAGCCAAATGGTGACGATAACCCTGTAGCGCCACGAACTGCTTTGCAGCGAGTATTGAAGGAATACGAAAAGATCGGATTAACTCCAGTTATTGGTCCCGAACTTGAGTTCTATCTAGCTAAGCAAGAAAACGACGTATGGGTTCGTGCCTTGCATCGAACTGGTCGGGTTTACACAACTGGTGCAATCGTGGATCCAGATGGCACGTTCTTACACATGTTGCGCATGCTTGATCAAATGGGTATTGGCGTCTTTGCGGGTAATCATGAATTTGCTCCAGCTCAGTATGAAATTAATCTTTGGCATGGCGAAGCTTTGGAATCTACCGATAGAACTTTCTTGTTCAAGACTGCGATCAAAGACATTGCAGTGCGTCGTGGTTACAACGCAACCTTCCTAGGCAAGCCTTGGGCAGAATCTGAAGGTAGTGGCTTCCATTTGCACTTCTCAGTTGTCGACGCCAAGGGCAAGAACCAAATGCATAACGGTGAAGAGTTATCTGAAGTTGCAAACCAGATGATCGCTGGAATCCTGAGCCATGCCAATGCGCTCACTGCATTCACCAACCCAACGATCAATGCCTTTAAGCGCCTTGGACCAGACACCTTGGCACCAAGCCGCGCTAACTGGGGCTATGACAACCGGGCTACTTTGCTTCGAGTTCCACCTGAGCGTGGCGAGGGCACTCGACTTGAAATCCGAATCGGTGATGGCGCAGCTAACCCTTACTTGATGGTTGCTTCAGTATTGGCCGCTGGCTTGGATGGAATTAAGCAAAAAATGAAGCCTAACAAAGCTGCCGAAGGCTGGGCTTATGAAGATGAAGCAGATCCACTTTTGCCTGTTACCTTCACTGCTGCACTGGACGCGCTCGAAGCAGATCCGTTGTTTGCTGACCTCATGGGACCAACCGTTATCTCAACACACTTAACTTTGAAGCGCGATGAAATTGAGCGTTACGAAGCTGAGGTTCCAGATCCAAGCACTCGTGAGATAACTGCCTGGGAACTAGACGAATATATTTGGGATTACTAGACCGGATTTGAACGGTCAGCAATTAATTTGCCACCAGCGAAGGTAACTCCAACCTCGCGGTAGTAGCCGCCAAGTATTTTCTGCACTGGAAGTATCGACGCTAGTTCGTCCCATTGGGAATCACCAAGAACTAGCTCTGCGTCACCCTTCCACGGTTGTCCGAGGTCAGCATCAATGCCATGCATGGTGATCAATTGATCCATGGATAGGCCAGCATCTTTGGTAATCGAAGGCATGAAGCGGCTATGCAACATTGGATGACCATTAACAAAGCCATTAGTTTCAGAAGGCTCGCGCAACGTTACAACTGCAGATGCCAGTCTGTGATCGTATGCAGACAGAGTTGCACCTAGTTTTGCGCCTGCCTCTAGACGAGGTGAAGCCTTTCCACGATTAAAGATTCGGGTGACATGTGCTGAGCCAATTTTCTTTGGATACCCCTGGTACCAACCACGAGCAATTGCAAAATCTTTGGTTACCCAAATTGCTACACAACGACTGTAAGTCACACCTTCATAAGAACAGCGCACAACTGCAAAAGTTTCTAGGTACTGCGAGCGAATCGGATCAAGTAACTCGGCGCCGCCTTCGCTGCAGGATTGCCAGTCAGCCCAAATCAAAGCAACTGCGCCTGGTTCTTCTGGAGCTAAATCGATATCAGGTGGCAGGATGGCTCGAACATTTGCTGGGTCAGTTAAGTATTCAACGGTTAGTAGGGTGCCGCTGTAGTACCAAGGCATTTCGGGAATGATGGCGCTCTTACCAGTCGGGGTGAGCGGAGGCAGGAATCCATTTAGTTCAGACATGTGACTAGCGTAGTACGAATCGTTCGGGTACGAAAGACTATTTAGCCACTGATAATTATTGCCTGCATCGGGCACAGGTCAGCTGCAGCAATTGCGTATTTCTCGTCATCTGCAGTTACTGAAGCAGATAGCGCTTCGGCCAAGCCATCAGCATTTAGCGTAAAGATCTCTGGAGCTTCGGCCACGCATTGGGCATAGCCTTGGCATTTGTTGAGGTTAACTTCAATCTTCATTTCGAATCCTTCAAGATTTGGTCTGCTGCCTAAAGTCAAAGCTGTTAAGAATTGATCATTCCACACCGAACTTTGAATAGTGATACAAATAGTGTGTGGATTTGATGACAAGCACCGGACATGATGATTTACGTTCTGCCATCGCTTCATTGTGTGTAGATTTTCCAGGTGAGTACTGGCGCTCGTTAGAGCCAGATAAATACCCAGATGAATTCGTTGAGACGTTAACCAAGAATGGCTGGCTATCAGTACTAATCCCCGAAGAATATGGCGGAGGCGGCGCAACGCTAACTGAGGCATCCATTATTTTGGAAGAGATTTCGGCATCAGGCGGAAACCCAAGTGCCTGTCATGCCCAGATGTATGTCATGGGAACTTTATTACGCCACGGTAGTGAAGCTCAAAAGCAGCACTACTTGCCAAAAATTGCAGCTGGTGAATTGCGACTGCAGGCATTTGGTGTAACAGAACCAGGTGCTGGCTCAGAAACCACCAAGATTCGAACTAAAGCTGAACGCGTTGATGGTGGCTGGAAAATTAATGGTCAAAAAATTTGGACCTCGCGCGCATTGCAATCAGATTTAATGTTGTTACTGGCACGTACCTCACCGTTTGATGAAAACGGTAAACCATCTGCCGGCATGTCAGTTTTCATCTTCGATATGCGTAATCTAGAAGGATTAACAATCCGACCTATCAAAACCATGATGAATCACAATACAACCGAAGTGTTTTTCGACAATGTAATAATCCCCGAAGACTCGTTAATTGGTGAAGAGGGGCGTGGCTTTAAATATATTTTGGACGGCATGAACGCTGAACGCATTCTGATTGCAGCTGAATGTATTGGTGATGGTCGCTTCTTCTTGGATCGTGCTGTCGCATATGCAAATAGCCGAGAAATCTTTGGTGGGCCAATTGGAAAGAATCAAGGTGTTCAATTTCCGTTAGCCCGGTCTTACATGCAGTTACGAGCAGCAGACCTAGTTAGGTTTGATGCGGCCGCTCGTTTTGATGCCGGCGAAGATTGTGGTGCGCAAGCAAACACTGCGAAATTCTTAGCAGCAGAAGCATCGTGGGCAGCTGGAAATGCAGCGATTGATACGCACGGTGGTATGGGATTTGCAGAAGAGTATGACATTGAACGAAAGTTCCGAGAAACCAGGCTTTACCAAGTTGCTCCGATTAATAACAACTTAGTTATGGCTTACATCGGTCAGCATGTGCTGGGCTTGCCTAAGTCTTATTAAGCCTTTTTTGCTGTTACATATTCTGAAATAAACCAGTCGACCAAGACTTCGCAGTTATCTGCAGCATCCTTAGCCATGTTGTTTACTTCGAACATCAAAGTTTCAGAAGTCATTCCAGCAGGTAGATAGTCAGCACCACCAATGTCGAGCCAGCCCTGAACTAAATCGGGAGTGGCTTCTGGGTGGAATTGCAGACCAACCGCAGTTTTATGACGGAAGACTTGCACAGCAGATGGGGTTTCGGCCAAAACTTCTATGTGATCGGGAAGAATCATGCGGTCACTGTGCCAAGAAAACCAAGGGCCTTCCGGAAAAGGTAATCCGAGCGAGGTTTCCTTAATGCGCAGTTCGCCAAGTTCAAGTTCATCAGACTTTTCAACACTGCCACCGACAGCTTTCGCCAACACTTGGCCACCGAAGCAAACACCGAGAAATGGTACTTCCTTATCAAGGGTCTGAGTGATCATTTCCTCTTCGGCATCTACCCAAGTAGCGACTTCGGGATCATACGCGCTGTAAAAAGATCCAAACGAAACAACTAAGTCAAACTCAGTTGGATCTGGAAAACTTAAGTTTAATTGGCCGTCTTCGCCAAGAATCACGTGCCGTTGAGTCTCGATGCCACGTGAGTCTAGAACCTCTCCAATAACTCCCGGCTTACCTGCCGCTTCATGACTTATTAATAGCGCTCTCATACGAATTAGATGATTTCCTTATAGCGGGCAAGTTCCCAGTCAGTAACTTGTGATGCAAATGTTGCTAACTCAACACGTTGCACCGATGCCCACATATCAACAAAGGCATCACTAAATGCACGTCGTGCGAAGGCACTTGCTTCCCAGTTATCAATCGCCTCAGCTGGATGATTTGGAAGTCGATCCCATTTATCTTCAGGGTGCGGGTCACCAGTTACCATTTCCGGCAACGGCAAATCATTCGTAATTCCTTCATAGCCAGCGGCAAGAGCGCCATTTAAAACCAAGTAAGGATGCGCATCTGCAGCAGCCCAACGCCATTCAATTCGATTGGAACCCTTAGCTCCGTTGATGCATCGAACGCCAACTAGTCGGTTATCAAGACCCCAAGTCACTTGCGTTGGCGAGAAGCTGTAATCGACTAGGCGTTTGTAACCATTAATTGTCGGAGTGTTAACTACCTGTAAATCCTTGGTGTAGGCCATCAGACCTGAGAGGTACTTTTCCATCAAAGCCGAATCAAGAACACCTTTTCCATCATTGGCATCAAACGCATTCTTGCCATCTTTTGTGACCAAACTTTGATGCACATGCATGCCGCACCCAGATTCACCCAAGATTGGTTTTGCCATGAAGCTAGCGACTAGCCCATGCTTTTGGGCAACTAAGCGAACGATGTATTTGTACAAAACAGTATCGTCAGCCATTTTCATTGCTTCGCTGTAACGCAAGTTGATTTCGATTTGGGCTGGTCCATATTCGACATTGCTTGCTTCAACTAACATGCCTGTCTTCCGCAAGGCTTCACGAATTTCAAGAATTATTGGCTCAAGCTCTGCACCTTTGTTAATTCCATAACATTGCAGCGAAGTGAAAAGTGGAGTGCCATCCGGATTAAACAAATAGAACTCAAGTTCTGTGGCTGCGTTAACTGTGTAACCCAAGTTTGCAAACTTCTTCAATGTTGCTTTCAGCATTTGCCTTGGGTCTATATCAACAGGTTCATGCGTGTCAGTTGTGTAGGTGTCACAAAGTACAACTCCGATACCGTCATCCCAACCGGCAACTCGAAATGAACTCAAATCTGGCTGCACGTGGATGTCTTTAATTTCTTGAACTGGAGTAATTTCAATTTCGCAACGTGGCTGCCAGGTGTGCACTACGTTTGCGATTCCATAACCTTCATTGCGAAGGAATTGCTCGGTTGGCAGGCGCTTTCCGCGAGGAACACCCCAGTTATCGACAATGATGCATTCGACAGTGTGAATGTTGTGTTTTTCGCACAATTCTGCGACGCGCTTTAGTTCATCTGATTGGGCTTGAGACACGTATTCCTCCAAAGTCTGGTTTTGGATTTTTGTTAAGAATAATGTCAATTTGAACTGAATGTGCCTGATTCACCCTCGATTTTGATTTAATTTGGAACCTAACGAAAGAAAGGTATGCCAGTGAAAGCCGTCGTATTGAATGAAGTAGGCGCAACGCTTGATTATGTGGACTACCCAGATCCAACGCCAAGTGGCTCCGAAACCTTAATTGATGTGACGGCATGCGGAGTGTGTCATTCAGATTTGCACGTTGTTGAGGGCGTCTATCCAAGTCCCTTGCCAATGATCATGGGTCATGAAGTAGTTGGTGTTCACGCCGAACTTGGTCCGGTTATGGTTTATCCATGTTGGGGATGTTTGAAGTCAGACTGCTGGGCATGTTCGAGTGGCCAAGAAATGATTTGCCCAAACGCTACCGAAGCTGGGCTCTTTCGCAATGGTGGTTATGCCGAAAAAATGCTGATCAAAGATAAGTCATATTTGGTTCCGCTTGGAGACCTAGATCCAGTTTCAGCCGCACCTCTTGCATGTGGTGGACTAACCGCTTATCGAGCTGTGAGTCACACGCTTCCAATATTGAATAAGAAAAGTCGAGTCTTAGTTATTGGGGCTGGAGGTTTAGGTCAGTTTGGAATTCAATTCCTAAAGCTTCAATCCGATGCGAAAGTTATTGCAACTGACATGTCGAGTGAAAAACTAGAGCGTGCTTTGATCGTCGGAGCAGATGGCGTGGCGGTCCCTGAGTCACTTGATGGCACCTTTGATGCGGTTATTGATTTTGTCGGCGCGCAAAGCACTTTGGAGCTTGCAGCAAAGCATGTTGCGCGTCAAGGTGTAGCAGTTGTAGTGGGACTATTTGGCGGCAGGATCCCATTTGGGTTTGGCGCCGTTCCGCATGAAGCACGGTTCATGACAAGTATCTGGGGAACCCAAGGCCAACTAGGTGAGTTGTTGGCACTTGCTAACAAGCACGAACTAAAGCATTCAGTTGAAGCTATATCACTTGCTAACGCACAACAAGCCCACGACCGGTTGATTGCGGGAACTGTTGCCGGCCGAATTGCATTGGTGCCCTAGATATATACCAGGAGAAGTAATGACCACAACTGAAGCTATCAACATTGTTGATCCCGCAATTTATGAGCAAGGGATTCCTCACGAAACATTCAGATGGATGCGTCATAATGCTCCGGTTTATCGTCACGAGTATGCGGACGGCGACTTCTGGGCAGTAACCCGATACAACGACATCATTCAAGTAACGCGAGATTGGGAAACTTTCTCGTCTGCAAAAAAGATGGTGAATCTTTGGGATCTGTCAGATGAAGCAATGGAGGCCAGACGCTCCATCATTGAAAGTGATCCACCTATCCATGCTCGATTACGCAAACTTGCTATGCCTCCGTTTACATTGCGCAAAGTTGCAGATTATGAGGCAGCTACCCGCAAGATCGCAGGCACTCTTCTAGATGCTGCAGTCAATGATTCGAATGTGGATTTGGTTACCGCAATATCATCGCCACTTCCAATTCAAGTGATTGTAAACATTCTTGGCGTACCTAGTGAAGATACCGCCTACATGGTTGAGCTCAGTGATCACTTAGTTGAGGGCACAACGGGTGAGCCGCTGGTACCAGATGCTTATGGGAATAAAACTCCACTCGAACTTTTGCCATTCAATAGCCCAGCAGCATTCGCACTCTTTGAATATGGACGCAAACTAGGAGATGAAAGACGCGCTAATCCGCATGATGATGTTGTTAGCACTCTGGTTCATTCTCAAGTAGATGGCGAGCATTTGACTGAAACTGAATTCGCAAACTTCTTCCAAGTTTTAGTATTCGCTGGAAATGAAACAACCCGAACAGCAATCTCAAACGGCTTACATGCATTTATGGACAACCCTGAGCAGCTCCAGAAATTTTATGACAACCCTGATCTACTTGAAAACGCGGTCGAAGAAATCATCCGGTATGCCACCCCAGTCCTGCATTTCCGAAGGACCGCAACTAAGGACACCGAGATTGCGGGCAACCCAATTGCAGCTGGCGACAAAGTTGTCATGTGGTACGCCTCATCGAACTTTGATGAAGAATTCTTCGAAAATCCCCTTAAATTCGACGTTTCTCGGCCGACACGCCCAAAGCACTTAGCATTTGGCGCCCAAGGCCCACATCACTGCATTGGAGCCTCATTAGCGAGACTCGAGATAAAAATTTTGTTGGAAGAAATGCGAAAAAGACGGATTTTTATGGAAAGAACTGGAAATATCGTTAGGACCCGTTCGAATTTTGTGAATGGGGTTTTAAGTCTTCCAGCCCGCGTAAAGCAGGGTGGATGAGGAATACAAGTTGCTTGCATCGCGCAAGCAACGAAAGCTGCAAGTGAAGGACTCTAGGAGGAGCCCATGGCAACACATGATTCAGGTCATGTAACACAAAAGGAAGGTTTGCATAAAGGCACCATCGGTGTTCTTGGCATTGTCTTCTTCGTTGTAGCTGCTGCTGCACCACTTGCCGGTATGACCGGCGCTGCACCAGTTGCAATTGTTCTAGGTAGTGGATCAGGTACCCCAGGCGCATACTTGCTGGTTGGTCTTGTTCTGCTTCTGTTCAGCGTTGGCTATGCAGCGATGACTCATCGCGTCACAAACGCTGGTGCATTCTTTGCATACGTAGGTCGCGGGCTAGGAAAGAATGCTGGCGTTGGTTCGGCATTGGTTTCCATGGTTGCTTACCTAACTGTGCAGTGGGCCATCTATGGCTTCTTCGGCGCGGTTATGGCCGGACAAATGTCTGCTCAATTCGGTATTGATTTGGCTTGGTACATCTGGGCGTTAATCGCACTAGCAATTGCTACTGTGCTATCTCTACTAAGTGTTGATGTTGGTGCAAAAGTACTGGGCGTCCTAATGATTGCTGAAATGCTGTCACTTTTGGTTACTTCAATTGCAGTATTGATAGATGGTGGCCCAGAAGGCTGGAACTTAGCTGCTTCATTCTCACCAGGAAATATTTTTGCTGGTGGCTTGCTAGGTACCGCAGGTATCGCATTCGCATTCGCATTCGCGTCATTCATTGGTTTCGAAGCCACTGCTATCTATGGAGAAGAATCCAAAGATCCTAAGCGCGCAGTTCCTCGTGCTACTTACCTTGCAGTTGGTGCGATCACCGCTATCTTCGTATTGGTTACTTTTGCAATGATCACTGCTATGGGAGCATCTGAGGCTGTTAACAAGACAGTCGAATGGTCTTCAGTTGATGGTGTCCCATTGGCAAACCCTGCGAATGTGTTGATCACAGTTGCCAGCACTTTTGTTGGTCCTTGGCTCGGAACTCTAATGGGATGGTTGATTCTTTCTAGCCTGTTCGCAGCTACCGTAGCCTTCCAGAACTCAGCTAGTCGTTACCTGTACGCAATGGGACGCGGTGGAGTTCTTCCTAAGTCAATGGCAAAAGTAAATGGTCGCGGGGCTCCACAGAATGCAGCGATTGTTACTTCCGTCCTTGCAATTGCAGTAATTCTTTACTTCCAGATCAATGCCCTTGATCCAATTTTGAACCTGTTCTATTGGATGAGCGCAACTGCAGTTATTGCAATTGTGTTGGTTGAAATCTTGGTCAGTATCGCAGTTATCGTGTTCTTTGCTAAGAACAAGGTTGATGAAGGTTTGTTTACACGCGTAATTGCACCAGTACTTGCAGCAATCGGCCTGGCATTTGGTGAATACCTACTTATGTCACGCTTTGCATTGCTTGCAGGAACTACTGCACCGGATGTGGATCCAACGGTTACTGCCTGGGCGCAAAGCCTGACCGGAACGGTATTGATGGCAATCCCATTCATTGCTCTTGTAGTGGGATACCTAATTGGTGTCGCGCGCAAGGAAAATGATGATGCCATTAAGGATCTCGTTAGCTAGTCATATCAAATATGAATGGGCTGCCGGAAACGGTAGCCCATTCATATTTGTGTCCTAAATTGGAAACTTGCTCGCGCCTAAGACAGATTGAGCCATTTGCTTAATACCTTAAATATGTGACCGGCGTTGTGCACCCAGTAGGGCCAGAAGAACCAGTGGTCTATTGGCGACGACGTCTAATGTTTGGACTTGCCGCGTTAGTTACTTTGATTGTTCTGGTTCGAAGCTTTACTGGCGGTGAAGATCCAGCTCCGGTTGCCGCCTCGGTAGTGCCAACCGCAGAAGCCGTAGTTGCTGCGCCGATCCCAACTGTTGTAGCGGCCTCGCCAACTCCAGAGATTCTGCAGCCAACTGCGCAACCAACCGTGCCTGTAGTCGCTGAAGGTGAATGCTCTGATGCTGACACTTCAGTTCGGGTCGAAGTGGATAGAGAAACCACCGCAGTCGGTGAAGGAGTTCACATCAACATGGTTGTGAAAAATATCTCGGCAAAAACTTGCAAGCGGGATGTCGGCAGTGGCGCAAATGAAGTCACAGTAATCTCTGGACCGGCATTAATCTGGTCAACTGATCATTGCAATCCAAATACCGACAAGGACTTAGTTGAACTTGCACCGGGACAAGAGTGGAGTGTGAAAGTTGTGTGGATTGGAAAGCAAACTTCCACCGGATGCAAAGTTACAAACATGGCAGATGCCGGTGCTTATTGGGCACACGGCAGAAACTCCAGTCTTAATAGTGATGGCGTTAAGTTCGTAGTTCAGTAGTTAACTGAAATTAGACGTAGCGCTCAAGCAAACTAGCTTCGGCAACGCGAGACAAGTTTTCCCGAATCGCTCTAGCACGAGTTTCACCAACGCCTTCAACATCGCGAAGTTCTTCAGCAGATGCAGACAGTAAGTGCTGCAGACTGCCGAAGTGTTGAATCAAGTTTTCAAATATTTGTTCTGGGAGTCTTGGAACCTTTGCAAGCAATCTGAAGCCACGCGGATGCACTGTGTTATCAAGAGACTCGGTGTCACTTGGCAGTCCAATGACTTCAGCAATATTTGAAACATCCAATAGCGAGGCGGCATCAAGTTCAGCAATTCCATGCAGAATCACCTCGCCCTTATTGGCTTTTCGGCCTCCGGCTGGCATGTAATCACGAATGATGAAGCCAAGATCAGCAGCAGTTCCAG
>JALRCB010000069.1 GCA_023257525.1 Candidatus Nanopelagicales bacterium | reverse complement strand
GTAATTACCTTGTTTGGCCAGGTGCGATCTGGAAGATCAATCTGGGCAAATGGTGTGTAGCGCTCAAATGGCATACCTGATGGTTTTTGCGAATTACGTTGTTCGTAGCTAGTCATTGGAAATCTCCGAAAATCTGTGAATGTTTGCGAAAAGGGCGTCCGGCAAGCAGAAAGCTCCGCAACGAGTGGGCCGGGTTAGGCCTCGTTGCGGCAGTCAAGGAGCAGGTTCGTAAACATTGCTTTCACTTTAGCACTGCGCGCCGATACTGGAAAAACCACAGATTTGCGCCCAATGCGTTCGCTCTGTGAGATTTCGCTTTTTCCATTAATAAGGAACCCCGATACCCTTTATTGCATGGCTAGCAACATTAAATTGGCAGTAATTCCCGGCGATGGCATTGGCGTGGAGGTAGTTGCAGAAGGACTTAAAGTCTTATCGGCAATCGCTCCTAGCGTTGACTTGACCTTTAGCACCACCGATTACGACCTTGGTGCGCGCCGATACAACGCAACAGGCGAAACTTTGCCTGACAGCGTAGTTACTGAACTTAAAGAACATGATGCGATTTTGCTTGGTGCCATCGGCGATCCATCGGTTAAGCCAGGAATTCTGGAGCGCGGCGTTCTTTTGCCACTTCGCTTTCAGCTAGACCATCACTTGAATTTACGTCCAGTGAAACTTTATCCAGGTGTTACCTCTCCTCTTGTTGGAAAAGGTTCCAAAGAAATTGACTTCGTAGTTTGTCGCGAAGGAACCGAAGGCCCATATGTTGGTGCTGGCGGTTTCCTACGTAAAGGCACAGAGCACGAAGTAGCAACTGAAATCAGCATGAACACTCGCTTTGGTGCTGAGCGCATCATTCGTGATGCATTCGAACGTGCCGGTCGCCGTCGTGGCAAGGTCACACTTGTTCACAAAACCAACGTGATTGTTTATGCCGGTGATTTATGGCAGCGAGCATTTAACGATGTTGCAGCTGAGTATCCAAATATCGAAACCGATTACTGCCACGTGGATGCAGCCAGCATGTATTTCTTAACTTCGCCAGAACGATTCGATGTAATTGTTACTGACAACTTGTTCGGCGACATTCTTACTGACATCGGTGCAGCTATTGCTGGTGGCATCGGATTAGCAGCCAGTGGAAATATTGATCCAAGTCGAACCAATCCAAGTATGTTTGAGCCAGTTCATGGCAGTGCACCAGACATTGCTGGCCAAGGTAAAGCTGACCCAACTGCAACTGTGTTGAGTATTGCAATGTTGTTGGATCACTTGGGATACGCAGATGCGGCAAAGAAGATCGACGATGCAGTAGCTGCAGATTTGGCATCACGCACTGGCACACGTTCAACCAGTCAAATTGGTGACGCACTTGCAGCGGCAGTCGCAGGCTAAGGATTCACTATGACAACTTTCGTTCACAATGATTTAGATGTTTCGGCTGCAAATGTAGTTGCCTCAGGGCAGCCACTTTATCCAGCAGTTGAGCGAACCAGCGCGGTTGCTGCAATTGCAAACCATACAAACCCATCTCCAGCTAGTGCCGAACAGCGCGCGGCAATTTTTGCTGACCCTGGTTTTGGTAAGTACTTCACTGACAATGTGGTTCGCGCAGTTTGGACAAAAGCTGATGGCTGGCATCAAGCCGAAATAGTTTCTGGTTCAGCCAGCGCTGGTGGTCTAGGTATCAACGCACTGCATTACGGACAATCAATATTCGAAGGTCTTAAGGCTTATCGCCAAGCAGATGGTGGCATTTACACATTCCGCCCCGAAGCAAATGCTCTGCGCTTCCAGCGTTCAGCACATCGTCTAGCTTTGCCACCTGTGCCAACTGACTTATTCATTGGTTCGATTGAGGCCTTAGTTCGCCAAGATCAGGCATGGGTTCCAACGGATCCGGATCAGTCCTTGTACTTACGCCCACTTGAATTTGGCTCGGAGGATGCTTTAGGTGTTCGCCCATCAACGCACGTCACATATGTATTGATGGCCTCGCCGGTTGGTGCTTACTTCCCACAAGGCGTTAAGCCAGTCTCAGTTTGGTTAAGCGACGAGTATGTTCGCGCTGCCCCTGGTGGCACTGGTGAAGCTAAGTGCGCAGGAAACTACGCATCAAGTTTGATTGCCCAGGCTGAAGCTTCGGACAATGGTTGCGATCAAGTGGTTTGGATTGATGCGATCGAGCGCAAATACATTGAAGAAATGGGCGGCATGAACATGTTCTTCGTTTATGGCTCCGGTTCAAGCGCTCGTTTGCTAACGCCACGACTAACTGGAACCTTATTGCCAGGTGTAACTAGAGATTCAATTCTTACTTTGGCGCGCGACCTTGGTTACCAAGCTGAAGAGGGAACCATCACTGTAGAGCAATGGCGCGAAGGCTGCGCAAGTGGTGAGATCACGGAAACATTTGCTTGCGGAACTGCAGCTGTAATCACTCCAGTTGGCCGCGTTGATAGTAAAAATAGTGGCGCTTGGCAAATTGCTGATGGTGGCTCAGGTGACATCACAATGAAACTGCGTGCTGCGCTAGTAGATCTACAAACCGGTAAGGCGCCGGATAACCATAACTGGATGCATCGGATCGTCTAATGTCTACAACTTCCCCTGTTACTGACGCATTTCACCTTTACGACACAACACTTCGCGATGGCGCCCAGCGTGAAGGCATTAGCTACTCAGTCGAAGACAAGTTAACTATTGCAAAACTGCTTGATGGTTATGGTGTTGGATTTATCGAAGGTGGCTGGCCTGGTGCATTGCCAAAGGACACCGAATTCTTTGCCCGCATTGCTGCTGGTGAATTAGTTTTAAAGAACGCAAAGCTTGTCGCTTTTGGCGCAACTCGCAAAGCTGGAGTTAAGGCCGAAGAAGATGCGCAGGTTAAAGCATTACTTGATTCACAAGCTCCAGTGATCACCTTGGTTGCAAAAAGCGATGTTTGGCACGTTGAGCAAGCGCTTAAAACAACCAATGAAGAAAACTTGGCAATGATCGCCGACACTGTTGAATACTTGGTGTCACAAGGTCGCAGAGTATTCGTGGACTTCGAACACTTCTTTGATGGTTACAAACATGATTCTGATTACGGCGTCGAAGCAATCAAGGTTGCCATGAAAGCTGGTGCGGATGTTGCAGTGCTTTGCGACACCAACGGCGGAATGCTGCCATCTGGAATTGCCACGATCGTTACTGATGTAATAAATAGAACTCAGGCTCGACTTGGAATTCATTGCCAAGACGACACAGGCTGTGCGATTGCAAACAGCGTTGCGGCAGTTGAAGCAGGTGCTACTCACGTTCAGTGCACTGCAAATGGTTACGGCGAACGCACCGGCAATGCGGACCTATTTGTGGTCGCTGCCAACTTGCAGTTAAAACTGGGAATCGCTTGTTTACCTGAAGAATCCCTCAAGGATTCGATGCGGATTTCACATGCCTTGGCAGAAATTGCCAACCTGCCACCTGATACGCATCAGCCTTACGTTGGTGTTTCGTCATTCGCACATAAAGCTGGTTTACACGCAAGCGCACTAAAGGTTAATCATGAGCTTTATAACCACATCGACGCATCAGTTGTTGGAAACGATATGCGCGTACTTGTTACCGAGATGGCAGGTCGCGCGTCAATTGAAATGAAGGGCACCGAACTTGGTTACGACCTTTCTAAAGAACCTGAAGCAATTACTCGCGTAGTTGAACAAGTTAAAGATCTAGAAGCTCACGGCTGGTCGTTCGAAGCAGCGGATGCTTCCTTTGAATTACTTTTGCAAGATGCTTTGGCTGGGAAATCCACAAAGAAGTTCACAGTTGAATCTTGGCGAACTATTGTCGAACAACGTGAAGATGGCCGAATTGTCAGCGAAGCAACGGTAAAGGTTCATGCCGATGGCCAACGAATAGTTGCAACTGGCGAAGGTAATGGCCCGGTTAATGCACTGGACAACGCTTTGCGTTCTGCTCTAGTACAACACTTCCCACAAATCGCAGAACTGGATCTTGTGGACTACAAGGTTCGTATCCTTGATGGCGGCCTAGGTACTGGCGCGGTAACCCGAGTGCTAATTGAAACTGCCGAAAAGGGACGACGTTGGACCACGGTCGGCGTAAGCGAAAACGTTATTGCAGCTTCTTGGCTTGCTCTTGAAGATGCGATCTCGTACGGCTTACTAGGCAATGCCAATCAATCCATTTGATTGGATCAAAGAGTATTGGCATTTAAGTAAGACAGTTTGCATAACCAGTAGTCTTAGAAAATGCGTATTGCTCGAGTTTCAGTCCCTGGCGTTGAATTCCCGGTCTACGGAGTCATCACTGGCGACAAAATTGAATTGATCACAGGCTTACCTTGGCCAGACATTAGTGATCCAGTTGCTGCCCTAAACCTTGCAGACGTAAAGATTCTTGCTCCAGTGATTCCAAGCAAAGTTGTCTGCGTTGGTAAAAACTATGCAGATCATGCAAAGGAAATGGGTGGTGATGTTCCGACAGAGCCAGTTATCTTCCTTAAGCCAAACACCACGGTGATTGGCGATGGTGACTTTATTGTTTTGCCACCTCAGTCAACTAACGTGCATCACGAAGCTGAATTAGCAATTGTGATTGGCGCATTAGCCAAGAACGTGGAGATCGATCGCGCGGATGAAGTCATCTTTGGTTACACCTGCGCAAACGATGTCACAGCCCGAGATCTGCAGCTCAGCGATCAGCAGTGGACTCGCTCCAAGAGCTTTGATACTTTCTGCCCACTTGGTCCGTGGATTGAAACGGAATTAGAACCGGAGAACTTAGGCATCTCATGCCAAGTGAACGGCGTGACAAAGCAAGATGGAAACACTAGTGATTTAGTCCGTAGCGCTCGTGAAATGGTGTCTTGGATTTCGCACATGATGACTTTGCTGCCAGGAGATGTGATATTGACTGGCACACCTGCTGGCGTCAGTTCAATCGTGTCTGGCGACTCGGTATCAGTAACTATTGAAGATATTGGTACTCTTACTAATTCAGTCACTGTTCGTTAAAGAACTATTCAGGAGAATCTGTGTCAAACGTTCGAGTTCGGTTCTGTCCTTCGCCGACAGGAAACCCGCACGTAGGCATGATCCGCACTGCCTTATTCAACTGGGCTTATGCCCGTCACACTGGCGGCACTTTTGTTTTTCGAATTGAAG
>JALRCB010000068.1 GCA_023257525.1 Candidatus Nanopelagicales bacterium | reverse complement strand
CGCCGCCGCATAACGCAGCCGCACCGGTGCCACCACCACGACGTTTCAATTCATTTGCCAAGTGCAGAACAATTCGAGCGCCTGACATTCCGATGGGATGGCCTAAAGCAATTGCACCACCGTTTACGTTTACTTTGGAATCATCGATTCCAAGTTGATCCATGCTCACAAGTGCAACTGATGCAAAAGCCTCATTCATTTCATAAAGATCTAAACCAGCAGGATCTAGTCCGGCTTTTTGAGCTGCCTTCTTGATTGCGCGCGCTGGCTGGGCAACTAACGATGCGTCCGGTCCAGCCACCATTCCATGAGACAAAATTTCAGCTAGAACCGTTAATCCAAGTTCGGCAGCTTTCTTTTCACTCATTACGATTACTGCTGCTGCGCCATCACTAATTTGTGAAGAAGAACCTGCAGTGATTGTTCCGTTTGGATCAAACGCTGGGCGTAGTTTGCCTAATGAATCAGCTGTAGTTTCAGATCTAATGCCCTCATCTGTTGCAAACAGAATTGGGTCGCCTTTACGTTGTGGGATTGAAACTGGAACAATCTCGTCAGCAAAAAGGCCGGCAGCATGCGCGGCGGTGG
This sequence comes from Candidatus Nanopelagicales bacterium, assembly GCA_023257525.1. Taxonomy (GTDB): domain Bacteria; phylum Actinomycetota; class Actinomycetes; order S36-B12; family UBA5976; genus UBA5976. The sequence goes on along the minus strand of JALRCB010000068.1, from coordinate 4,608 downwards.
CTCTTTGATGTGACTTCGCCGAGAATTCATCTTGACGCTCCCGCGAGATTTTTTCGGCAGCAGTGTATTTATCTGTTGCTTCACCCATACCAAGTTGATCGATCGCACAGTAGAGCCCATCGAATGCCATGGTGTCTTTAAGTGTCCAGTCGCCATACTTAACACCTTCGCGACTTCCAACTAGAACGTGCGGAGCATTTGTCATACTTTCCATGCCACCAGCGATTACAACATCAGCTTCGCCGGAACGAATTAGTTGATCTGCCATGGCAATTGCATTAATTCCTGACAAGCAAACTTTGTTTACGCTGATTGCAGGGACATCAAGTCCAATTCCAGCCTTGATTGCTGCTTGGCGTGCCGGCATCTGGCCAGCTCCAGCCTGCAAAACATGTCCCATGATTACGTAATCAACATCTGATGCAGATACGCCAGATTTTTCTAAAGCCCCACGAATTGCAGTGGCTCCAAGTTCAACAGCAGAGACATCTTTTAGAGAGCCAAGCAATCGACCGATTCCGGTACGAGCTCCACCAACAATGACGGACATTAAAGGCCTTTCCGATCAGCAAAAGTGCGAGAAATTGCGCGTCATGTGCAAAATCCCTTACTGTCACCTTAGCGATGTTCTTGGACTTAGCAGGAATCCGCCCAATGATTGCGAGGATTGCAATGGTCAACTTAAGTGCCGCCCTAGGCGGAACGCTATTAGGAATCGATCATGTTGGACTCGCTGTTAGAGACCTAGATGAGGCCATCGCACGTTGGTCCCAGACTTTCGGCTTAGAAGTTTCGCACCGAGAAATAAACGAATCTCAAGGTATTGAAGAAGCCATGCTCGATTTAGCTGATGGAACTCGTTTGCAGTTGTTGGCTCCCCTAAATCCTGAATCAACAATCGCAAAATTTCTTGAGCGCAGTGGGGAAGGAATGCAACAGCTGGCATTTCGAGTTACCAACATCGATGAAGCAATGGCAAATGTTTTAAGCGCTGGGATGCAATTGATTTATCCAGAGTCACGAATTGGTACTGCTGGATCACTAATTAACTTTGTGCATCCAAAAGACGTTGGCGGAGTTCTTGTTGAACTAGTCCAGCCAGTTGATCACTAACGAAAAGAATTATTCAGACTTGTTCAACAAGTCGTTCCAGCGCGTCATTTCGCCATCCCAAGTCCAACTCAGTTCTGGCATTTCTGGAAGTATTCGATTTAACGCTTCATTCCAGGCAATCCGCACAAACTTTTCACCAACCCATAAGTGTCGACATTCAGGGATCGCAACAACATCGCACTGCGGAACGATTGAAAACTTTTCGATTGCTTCAGGTGGTTTTAAGTAGTCATCTAGTTCTGGAACCAAAGCCGTAAGCGGGCGACCAGAATCAGCCCATGACTTGAGGTGCTCTTCAGTACTCCACATCAAAGGTGGACTAAACAAAACTGCACCTTGAACTGGATCAACGTTGCCATGCATCAAAGTGACATCTGTTCCAAATGACCAACCGACTAGCCAGATGTTTTCTAACCCACGCGACTGGGCAAAATTCAAGGCAGCTTTGAAATCTAAGCCTTCTAAAACTCCTTGGTCGTACTCGCCTTCGCTCGTTCCTGCTGCGCTGGTAGTTCCTCGGGTGTTCCATCGCAAGATTGCAACGTCAGCTAAGGCGGGGAGTCGCCAAGCAGCTTTTTTGAACAGGTGACTATCCATCATTCCGCCACCAGTTGGATTTGGATGAAGTAACAAAATTGTGGCTTTTGGTTTTTCCGAAACGGGCAGCGCTAACTCCCCGACTAATCGCAAGTTGTCTTCAGTTACTAGCGTTATGGCTTCGCGCTTTGCCGGGAGCACACTATTTGAAACTATTTCAGCCATCAGAATTTCCTCGGCGTTCTACGTTTCCAACAAGCTGTGTGCCAATGTCGTCTTTCGTCAGCCGAGTAGTCCATGTTCCAAGCAACGATGTGTGCCGTGCCAGGCTGGATATCACCTTGGCAACCAGGGCAGCGATAAACCTTCACAGAAGTTTCCCCAGTTAGTGAAGTAACTTGCCATTCACCATCTGCATGGTTTTCGGTGCGACCAAAACTGCCAAGTTTGAGCTCAGGTGGCTCTTGATTTGGCTCTCTTCGGTTTCGGCGCCCCATGGTGCAATTCTAAGTTCAAATCTAAAGGTGTTAGAACGGCAACGGTTGATAAGCAGCAATTCCAGTTCGCTGCGCAAGTTCAGCTTGTCCAGCTCTGACCTTTTCGATGCCGATACTTTCGATTACCTCAAATGGTCCCGTAGGTAAGCCACAGCCCAGCTTCATTCCCGAATCAATGTCGGTCTTTGATGCGTAGCCTGTGGCTTCCATCGCAATGCAGTCGCCGAGGTATGCCATTAACAGATCGTTGTGTACTTGGTTCTTTATCGCTTCGTTTGGATCCGTTGGGGCATCAAGTCTTTCGGAGTAGTCATAAAAACCTGATCCTGATTTTCTGCCCTTGGCTCCTGCGGATACCAAGCTGACCATTCCAGCAGCGGGTTCATCAATTTCTAACTTGGTATCGGCGTGAATTGTCTTCAAGATTTCAACACAGGTATCGATACCGATTAGATCCAAGAGTTCACATGGTCCCATTGGGTAGCCAGAAAGCTCACGCATGGCTGCGTCCATCTGTTCTTTTGTTGCCTGGCCGGCATCAAGAATCTGGACCGCATGATTCAAGTACCGAAGCAAGAGCTTGTTGACAATAAATCCTGGCTGGTCAGAAATCTGTGCCAAATGTTTTCCAAGGGAATTTCCAAGTTCGACTATCTTCCCAACTACCTGAACGTCTGAATGCGAAGTTGAAATAACTTCAACAAACTTTTGAACTGGAGCCGGATTAAAGAAATGCATTCCGATTACTTTTTCTGGACGCGTTGTGGCATTTGCGATCTCAGTAACAGACAAACTTGAAGTGTTCGTTGCCAGGATGCCTGATGGTTTCACAGCTGCATCCAACTTCGAGAAAATCTCAACCTTCAGTGAAAGAATTTCTGGTGCCGCTTCAATTACCAGATCGCAATCTGCAAGAAGTTCAAAGTCTTCGCCGAATGAAACTCGCGCGGTAATTTCATCGCTTTGTTCTTGGCTCAACTTCCCTTTTGAAACTGCCCTAGCCAGTGACTTAGCAAGATTGGATTTACCAGCATCAACTGCGGGGCCAGATTCAGCAACGCCAACTACTTGGTAACCGGCGCGGGCAAAAACTTCGACGATGCCGGCCCCCATAATTCCCAGACCAACAACGCCAATTTGCGAAAAACTCATGTGGCTAGTCTGGCAGACATCAAAAAAATGCCAGTAGTTGGCCAGACTTTACTCTGCAGTAGCGGGCAAGTTGCGACAGACTTGAGACGTGCCAGCCTGGAATTCATTTTCATACTTCTTTGGACCGCTTGTAGCATTTTCCGGCCTTGGCATAATGGTTTTGATTCTGCGTTGGGCTTTTGCCCGAGGTGGCTCGGTGGTTGAACGCGCACCGAAATCTGGCAATCCCGATGAATACGGGATATTGGTGCCAATTGCAACGCCTAACAACTACATCGAGGGCGAAGTGCTGAGGCGCACTTTGGTTGATGCGGGACTTAGAGCGAGCTTGGCTCAAACTAATGATGGTCCAAGAATTATGGTTTGGCCTAAAGATGTTGAAGTTGCGAAACAGGTTCTTAAGAAAGCTGCGGGCTAGTCTCACGAATAATGTTGGCGCCAAGTTTGCTCAACTGTTTTTCAAAGTCCACATACCCACGATCAATATGGTCAATGGCGTGAACCGTAGTTTCGCCATCAGCAACTAAACCAGCTAAAACTAATCCAGCTCCAGCTCTGATGTCTGTGGCTTCTACGGGAGCTCCGGACAATTGGGAACGGCCTCTGATAAGCGCATGATGGCCATCAGTTCGAACTTCAGCGCCAAGCCGAGTCAGTTCCTGAACAAATCTAAATCGCGCTTCAAACAAATTTTCGGTAACCATCGCAGAACCTTCGGCAATTGAATTCAGCGCAATAAATTGTGGTTGTAGGTCAGTTGGGAATCCCGGATACGGAAGCGTAACAACATCGATTGCAGTAGGACGCTTATTCATCTGGACTCTAAATCCATCATTAGTGATTTCTACTTCAGCGCCAGCTGTTACCAACTTCTCAAGTGCTATCGAAAGGTGCTCACTATTTGCGTTGATGTCTCCACCAGTAATTACAGCGGCCACGGCCCAAGTTCCTGCAACAATTCGATCTGCAACTGTGGTGTGTTCCACTGCTTTCAAACTAGAGACACCAGTGATCGTTAGTAGTGAGGTACCAACGCCATCAATTTGTGCACCCATCGCTAACAACATGTTGCAGATGTCAACGATTTCTGGTTCGCGCGCAGCGTTATCTATTACGGTCACGCCATTTGCAGTGACTGCTGCCATCAATAAAGTTTCGGTAGCTCCAACACTCGGAAAATCTAGGTAGACATGAGTGCCAACTAGGCCACCATCTGGGGCATGAACAACGAGGTATCCATGTTCATTGGTGACAGTCGCGCCCATACGTTCTAAACCTGCGGTGTGCATATCAAGTCCGCGTGATCCGA
>JALRCB010000067.1 GCA_023257525.1 Candidatus Nanopelagicales bacterium | reverse complement strand
GGGCAATGCCGGAGCTAAGCGGATTGAGGCTGTAGCCTTTGTGCACCCAACTCGAGTCCCACAAATGGCTAATGCCGAAGAGGTTATGGCTGGACTGCCTCGCGGTAATGGAGTTTCTTACTCTGGTTTGATTTTAAACCGCAAAGGCCTAGATCGTGCTCTCGAAAGCAAGGTTGATGAAGTTCATTTGGTTATCCCAGGCACGGATGAAATGAGCCTAGCTAACCAAAATGTAACTGTCGCCGAAATGTTAGTTCTGGCAAAAGAAGTTTCAGATGTTTGCAAGGAAGAAAATGTTCCACTAACTATGACCGTAGCTGTGGCATTCGGTTGTCCATTTGCCGGCGAGGTTCCAACTGATCAGGTTGCTCTCGTTCTAGATGGCATGGTTGGACTTCACTTGGCTGAAGTTGGCTTGGCTGACACCATCGGAGTTGGCGTGCCTTGGCAAGTTCGCGCTTTGGGTAACGCAGTACGAGAACGCTTTGCAACTGAGCCAATGCGCCTTCATTTACACAACACTCGTAACAACGGCTATGCCAACGCGCTCGCTGGTTTAGAAGCTGGTTTTGTTGGCTTTGACAGCAGTGTTGGTGGATTTGGTGGCTGTCCGTTTGCCCCTAATGCAACTGGAAACATTGCCACTGAAGATTTGAACTACATGCTTGAGCGTTCAGGCGTAAGCACTGGCCTAAATCATGACGCACTAGTAAGTACGGCATCATGGTTATCTAAAGCACTTGAAAAAGATGCCCCAGGATTAGTTGGCCGCGCCGGCCAATTCCCAGCTAAGGAAACAAAATGACCAACATTGCAATCGTCTATTACTCCGCAACCGGCAACATTGCAGCCATGGCTAATGCCATTGGTGAAGGTGCCGCAAGCGTAGGCGCCGAAGTTCGAGTTCGCCGAGTTGCTGAAACTGCGCCAGCGGACGCAATTGCCAGTAATTCAAAATGGCAGGCTCACTTTGATGAAATGGCTAACGAACCAATTGCAACTCTTGATGATTTGGAATGGGCCGACGGTATTGCGCTAGGTAGTCCAACTCGCTTTGGTGGACCGGCATCACAACTTAAATCTTTCTTAGACACAACTGGTGGACTTTGGTTTAAGGGTGCACTTGTGAACACAGTTGGTACAGCGTTTACGACTGCCTCAACGGCACATGGCGGCCTTGAGTCAACAACCTTGGCAATCAACAATCACTTTTACCACTGGGGTTCGTTGATCATGCCGCTTGGTTATGGCGACGAGCACGTGAGCAAAGTTTCTGGAAATCCATATGGCGCCTCACATGTTTCTCGCAAGGGTTCAGTCCCAGATGAAGATTCACTTAAGGCCTGCCTCGTGCAAGGCCGTCAGTTAGCGCAAGTTGCTGGCTGGGTTGCAGCTGGAAAATCAGGAGCTTAGTTATGACAATCAACATCCTTGCAATCGGTGGTAGCACTCGACCGGGTTCGTCCAGCGAACAAGCACTTAGAGTTGCTGGGCGCGGAGCCGAAGGCGCAGGCGCGAAAGTTACCTACATAACCGGTCGCGATCTAATGTTCCCGATCTATGACACGGAAACTCCAGATCGCAGCGACAATGCCAAGAAGTTTCTTGAAGCGGTTGCAGCAGCTGATGGCTTAATAATCAGCACACCTGGTTACCACGGTGGGATGTCCGGAATGATCAAGAATGCTTTGGATTACATCGAAGATCTTCGCGAAGGTCCACGGGTTTACCTAGACGGAATGGCAGTTGGCTGCATTGCTGTTGCATACGGTTGGCAAGCAACCGCAACGACTTTGTTGCAAATCCGAGTAGTTGCTCACGCTCTTCGCGCCTGGCCAACTCCCCTTGGCGCCACAATCAATGCCTCAGTTACGAAGTTTTCTGCCGATGGAACCACAGATGACGAGGGTGCACGAAGTAACCTTGAGACTGTCGGGCGCCAGGTTGAACAATTCGCAACTTGGTCACGTAGATAGCCACTAGCTTTCGGGAGCAAACACCATGGCAAAGATCGCAACTACGGTTTACGAACAGATTAGAACTGCCATCCTCAATGGCGAGCTCTCCAATTCGGAGCGTTTAGTCGAGGAAGATCTTGCTGTAAGTATGGGCATTTCACGTACACCCGTGCGGGAAGCACTTCGTCGATTAGCAGCTGAAGGCCTGGTTGATGTTTCGCCAAACCGAGGTGCACGAGTTGCTGAGTGGGACGTTCATGATCTGCGCGAAATTTTCGACCTTCGTTCCATTCTTGAATCGCATGCTTGCGAACTAGCAACTCCGCGAGCCTCAGCTGCAGAGATTGAGTTCCTAGAGAACATTTGTACCGAAATGGAAGAATTGGCAGAGACGGAGATTTCTTCGGAAACTCGATTGCCAGCACTAGCCGCTCGAAACCGAATTTTCCACGGCAAAATTATTGAGATGTCGAATTCAACTCGACTTGGACTATTGATTGAAACTTTGATCCACGTACCAATCGTGATGCAGACTTACAAGGTTTATTCCCCAGAAGCGCTACAGCGAAGTCTGCACCATCACCGTGAGATTGTTAATGCCATGAAAGCCGGAGATGAAGTTTGGGCATCGAGCGTTATGCGTGCTCACGTGCTTGCAGCTCGGGAAGAAATCCTTGGTCAACCAGATCCTGAGTAAAATTTAGACAACAAAAAACGAGCACCTGCATTTGCAGGTGCTCGTTTTTTAACGAGAGGTATTACTTGCCAACGCGGGTCTTCATCAAAGGCTGAACCTTTGTACCGAAGATGTCCATGCCAGTTACGAAGTCATCGAATGTCAACATGACACCCTTGACGCCATTTACGGTGTCAATTTCATCCAGCATGCGAGCAACTGAGGCGTATGAGCCAACTAGTGTTCCCATGTTGAAGTTGATTGCACCTTCTGGAAGTGCGATGGTTGCCGCGGTACTAGATCCGTCAGCATTAGTTGTGTCTGCGGCAGCCTGGCCAGCCATCCATGACAATGCGCCAGCGTCTGCACCAGCGTTGTAGTGCTTCCACTTAGCCATGGCCTTTTCGTCTGTTTCATCAGTGATAACCATGAACAGAACGTACGCACCAATGTCACGACCAGTTTCCTTGGCAGCGCGAAGTAACTGATCTGCCGAAGGCTTGAATGCTGTTGGAGTGTTAACGCCGGTACCCAAAATGAATTGGTAGTCACCGTATTCAGCACAGAAACGCATACCGCGCTCGGACTGACCAGCGCAAACCAATGGAATTTTGGATGACGGCTTTGGCAACATAACACAGTCATCCATCTTGAAGAACTGACCCTTGAAATCAGATGATCCCTTAGTCCAAAGTTCCTGCATGACGCGTACATACTCTTCGGAGTATTCGTAACGGTAGCCGAAGTATTCGTCTCCTGGCCATAGTCCCATTTGATCGTATTCACCCTTGGCCCAACCGGACACGATGTTTACGCCAAAACGACCTGGTGCGATTGAGTCAATTGTTGTTGCCATACGAGCGACAATCGCTGGTGGCAAAGTAAGAATTGCAGTAGACGCAAACAGCTTGATCTTTTCGGTCTTTGCAGCAAGGGCTGCCATCAAAGTGAATGACTCCAGGTTGTAATCCCAGAATTCACTTTGGCCGCCGAAGCCACGGAGCTTGATCATTGAAAGAGCAAACTCAAAACCATATTTTTCTGCGCGCTGAACGCACTCAAGATTCAACTCATATGATGGTTTGTACTGAGGCGACGTAGTTGAAATCAACCAACCGTTGTTGCCAATTGGAATAAATACTCCGAGATCCACAGGGGAACTCCTTCCGGTTTCAAATCGCAATCTAAACAGTATGGACACAGATCCACACAAAGCGTTTCTCTGAAACTTAGTGTGAAAACCCGACTTTGTCCTAGAGAATGTACATTTTGTGTCCAAAAGGAACATTTGGTAACGCAGTTATTGGGTTTTTGAGCCAAAAAACCCAACTTTGTATACATTTGGAGTAATTGACCCCTCGATCCTGGAGCTCTCATGCCGACGTTAGATGTAAATGGCCATTCAATGTATTACGAAGTTTCCGGTATTCCGGGAGCAGATAAAGCAGTCGTTATGGGCGGCTGGGGAACTTTTTGTCACGGAAAACAAAAAGATGCGCCGCGTTACTTATTCGAAACGTACGAAGTATTGACCTTTGACTACCGCGGTATGCGCGATAGCACTGACGACTACACACGTGAAGCAACTATGCAGTTATTCGCTGATGACTTAGCGCAGCTTCTTGATCATCTTGGTTGGACCAACGTTCACATTGTTGGAATGGTCGGCATGGGTGCCTGTATCGGACAAGAACTTGCTTACGCTCGTCCGGACTTGGCTCGCTCATTAGTAATGACTGGCACGTGGGCTTACGCAGATCCAATCATGGTTGATCAGCTAGACAGCATGACAACTATGCATAAGGAATCTGGCTTCTACGCGTTCCAGAAATTCGTTGCATCATTTTCCTTCCCTGGAGATTTCTACAACGAGAACCGCGATCGCTTGCTAGGCGACAACGGAACTTGGGCAGATCTAAACGGTAACCTCGCTGCGCATGAGCGCTACGTCCATGCCTGCAACAACCATGATTCACGTGAGCGTCTGCCACACATCAAAACTCCATCACTTGTTTTGCACGCGCTGCAAGATTCAATTACCACTGCACGTCACACCCAAGTAATTGAAGATTTGATTCCAAACTGCATTGGCATAACTTGGCCAGATGCATCCCACGTAATTGCTGGTAAAGAACAGCGCATCCGTTTTGACGCACTTCTAAAAGAATTCCTTGAGGCCAATTAATGACAATTCAGTTAACGCAAGACCAGAAAGATTTCCAAGAAGCTATTCGTGCCTTCGTTGATAAGGAAATCATTCCGGTAGCTCGCGACATGGAACATTCGGGCGAATACCCAACTGCCATCGTTGAGCACATGAAGGAAATGGGACTTTTTGGAATGACAATTCCAGAAGAGTTCGGTGGCCTTGGCGTTGACATGACAACTTTCTCCATTGTTTTCGAGGAGCTATCCCGTGGCTGGATGGGTGTAGCCGGTGTTCTTGGCTCGCACTCAATGGCTTGCTTCATAATTTCCAAGCACGGCACTCCTGAGCAAAAGGCAAAATATCTGCCTGAGTTAGCAACTGGTGCTCGTCGCAGTGGACTTGGTCTAACTGAGCCAGGTGCTGGAACCGACCTGCAAGGAATTGCGACCACCGCAACGCTTGATGGCGACCATTACATTGTGCGCGGCTCAAAGACTTGGATCACAAACGCT
>JALRCB010000066.1 GCA_023257525.1 Candidatus Nanopelagicales bacterium | reverse complement strand
AGCAGTCGGAGTTAGTAAATATGTGACGGCAGCAGCAGCTGCCAAACATAATAAATACTCACGCATAGATAAAGGTTAGACCCCAGATCTAGTTACGGACGCGGGTATGCCGGGAACTTTGCTGTTAGATCTAGGACTTCAGCCTTGATTTCCGCATGTACTGCTGGGTTATCAGACTTAACTGCGCGACCAATCATGCTTGCGATTGTCGCCATTTCTGGAACGCCCATACCTTGAGTTGTAAGTGAAGGAGTACCGACGCGAACACCTGAGGTAACAGCAGCTGGCTTTGGATCGTAAGGGATTGAATTTTTGTTTAAAACAATTCCAGAATCTCCGGCACGCTGTTCGGCTTCCTTGCCGCTCACATCAATTCCTTGAAGATCAAGAAGTGCTAAGTGAGTGTCTGTTCCGCCAGTAACTGGGCGCATGCCTTCGGCAGCAAGACCTGCGGTCAAGGCCTGAGCGTTAACAATTACGTCCTTTGCGTACTTCTGATATTCCGGAGTAGCACATTCTTTCAATGCAACTGCCTTGGCTGCAATTACGTGCATCATCGGACCACCCTGCATCATCGGGAATACGGCCTTATCGATTGCAGCTGCATGCTCTTCCTTGCACAAGATCATTCCTGAACGTGGGCCACGCAAAACTTTATGTGTTGTAAACGAAACAACGTCAGCATAAGGAACTGGAGATGGAATCGCTTTACCTGCAACAAGTCCGATGAAGTGTGCGGCATCAACGTGCATTATTGCGCCAACTTCATCTGCAATCTCGCGGATTGCCTTGAAATCAATTAGGCGAGGAATTGCTGAACCGCCGGCAATGATCATCTTTGGCTTGTGTTCACGAGCTAAAGCGCGAAGTTGATCGTAATCAATGTTTTCAGATCCCTCGGCAACTCCATAGTGAACTGGGTTGAACCACTTGCCTGAATATGAAACACCTGCACCATGAGTTAGGTGGCCACCATGAGGTAGCGCCATAGCTAGGTAAGTATCGCCTGGTTTTAGGAATGCACCAAAGACTGCGATGTTTGCACTGGCGCCTGAGTGTGGCTGCAAGTTTGCGTGATCTGCATCGAAAAGTGACTTTGCACGTTCAATACCGATGGTCTCTGCTACGTCGACTACTTCACAACCGCCGTAGTAGCGCTTGCCTGGGTAACCTTCGGCGTACTTGTTGCTCAGAGTAGAACCAAGTGCTGTCAAAACTGCAGGTGAAGTGTAGTTTTCAGATGCAATTAACTGAATGCCAGTGCGCAAGCGAGTTAATTCATCCAGAAGAACGTTTGCAATTTCAGGATCGGTTGCATTCAGCTCATCGAAGTCAGATCCAAAGAAAGTATTGCTCATTGTTTTCACCTTTAACGTTTTGTCCGCATCCCCGCGGTTTACCAATTGTAGGGGCTTGCGACTTAGGACGCAGATGCGTCAATTACCGAAGGCAGGACTGCGCGAATTTGGGCTAACGAGAGCTCACCGCTTCGAATCATGCGCACATGATCAGTCGTGGCATCGATAACCGTTGAGATTCTGGGACTTAACGGCCCACCATCTAAATAGACATCGACGAAATCAGAAAGTGCTGCTTGGGCTTGTTCCACAGTCTGGACCGAAGCCTGTCCCATGGACTGGGCGCCTGTCATAACTGTTGGCCCAACTCCCGTTAGCACAGCCTGTGCGACCTCATGATGTGGAACCCGAACTGCTAACGCAGAACCAACCTGACCGATGTTCCACGACAACGAATCCTGCGCAACCGTTAGCAGTGTCAACGGACCGGGCCAAAGTGCACTGGCTAAGTCATTTGCAATCGTCGAAAACTTTGCCACACCTCGAATAGTTTCAATTGAGCCGGCTGCAATTGGTAACGCAATATCGGAATTCTGTTTCTTTGCCATTCGCAACTTAGTAATTGCGCGGTTGTTGAAGGCATCACAAATCACGGCATATGAAGTGTCAGTTGGAATGACCGCGAGCCCGCCAGCTTTGACGGCAGAAATTGCAGCATCAACCGCTAATGCGATGTCAGCTGCAGAAGTCTGCGCATCAACTTTGTAAACCTGTGACATGTAACTATCTTCCTACGCCATCGCCTACAGACCTAACGGCCGTAGTGAATCTAGGAAGTTTGTTGTAATCCAAATTGTCTTTTACATTCGTCCAGGTATTTGGCATGGCAGCAAAAAGTGCCGGCATGCTCTCCCCTTGCACATCAGCATGCTCCATTCCAACAAAACCACCAGCCTTAAGTAGCTCAGCAGCAACTACAACAACTTCGCGAGCAACATCTAGTCCATCGACTCCACTAAAGAGTGCAATCGCTGGATCGTGATCGCGGGCTTCGGGATCGCGTGGAATCATCTCGCTTGGAATGTAAGGCGGATTAGAAACTAAGGCATCGACCTGATTGAAAAGTTCACTCAACAAAGATTGGTCACCGGCATTGCCATGGTGAACGATCACGTGTGATTCAACTGCTTCAAGTTTTGCAGCATGATCCACCACGTTGTGAGTAAGCCATTTGAAAGCATCATCGGATAACTCGACTGCATGAACTGTAGTTCCGGGAACTTCCAAAGCCAAGGAAAGTGCAATTGCTCCGCTACCTGCACAAAGATCAACAGCGATTCGAGGCGAGCGAACAGTTTTCAAATATTTGATTGCTGCTTCAACAAGTAATTCAGTCTCTGGTCTTGGCACAAATACTCCTGGACCGACCGCAAGTTCTAAGTGTCTGAAATATGCAATGCCAGTTAAATGCTGAAGCGGGACGCGATTGGCCCTTCTGGCCACCAAGTTTTCATATTCAAAAAGCTGTTCGTCTGAAATCCGGTTAACGGAAGTAAATTGATTTCTTTCAACTCCAAGGACATGGGCAAGAAGTAATTCAGCGTCTACTTGCGGGCTGGACACTTGTGCCTCAGTTAGTAAGAGTGCCGCCTTACTAATCGTTTCCTTGAAATCGTTTTGCATCAATTACTTCAGAGTCTTGAAGTGGGCAACCAGCGCATTCGCGTGGCCGTGACCGATTTCGTATTCAGACTTTAAAAAGGCAACCATTTCCATGTGCTTTTCGATCTTTGACTTCTTTAGGATTTTCATCCATTCGTCAATCTTCTTTCCATAATTCTTTTCGATTGATGGAAAGTAGGAAGCAGGACCTTTCACTGGTTCAGCCATGATTAATCTCCTAGGGTTGCCAGGCGCTCTTTGGTGTCCGCTTCAATGCAGGCACCAATTACTGGATCTAAGTCGCCATTCATTACGGCATCAAGATTATTACTCTTGAATCCAACGCGGTGATCAGCTAATCGGTTTTCTGGGAAGTTATAAGTTCTGATTCGCTCCGAGCGATCCACAGTTCGAACCTGACTCTTACGTGCATCGGATGCGGCAGCCATTGCAGCCTCTTGCGCAGCCGCTAACATTCTGGCGCGAAGAATACGCATCGCAGATTCTTTATTTTGAAGTTGTGACTTTTCGTTCTGACACGAAACCACAATTCCAGTTGGAACGTGCGTGATGCGAACCGCAGAGTCGGTTGTGTTAACACTTTGTCCGCCAGGACCTGAGGAACGGAAAACATCGATTCGAAGATCATTGGGATCGATCGTTACATCAACTTCTTCAGCTTCTGGAAGTACGAGAACTCCAGCAGCTGATGTGTGAATTCGTCCCTGAGATTCAGTTACCGGCACACGCTGCACGCGATGTACTCCGCCTTCAAACTTCAAGTTTGCAAATGGAGCATCTTCTGGTGGCACAACACCTTTGGACTTAACGGCAATCGCAATATCTTTGTAGCCACCCATATCGGATTCTTCGGCTTCAAGAACTTGGGTTGCCCAACCACGCTTTTCTGCAAACTTCAAATACATGCGCATCAAGTCGCCAGCGAACAATGCAGACTCTTCACCACCGGCACCCGCTTTGATTTCAAGAATGACATCATTGCCATCCATTGGATCGCGCGGGATTAACATCTCTTGTAGTTTTTCAGCGGCAGCTTCACGTGCAATTGCCATTGAATCTGCTTCGGCTAGGAATGCCGCATCTTCTTCACCCATTTCGCGCGCAGCGATTTCATCATCACGAAGTTGAATCCATTCACGATACTTAGCGACAACTGGTTTCAGCTCAGCATGGCGCTTACCAATTCGGCGCGCTTCATTTGGATTGCTATGTGTAGCAGGATCGCTGAGTTTGGCTTCGAGTTCATCGAGCTCGGTAACCATTGCTTCAACTTTGTTGAAGTCTTGTCCCATTAGGTGTCCTTATAAAAGTGGTACTAAAAGTTCTGTATCGATAAAAAATGAGGCGCTGTCATCATCCGAAGACAACGACAACACCTCATTTAGAAAGCTAGGACTGCTTACCGAAGCGCTTCTCGAACTTGGCAACGCGGCCACCGGTATCAAGAATCTTTTGCTTGCCGGTGTAGAACGGGTGGCAAGCGCTGCAAACGTCAGCGTGGATAACACCATTTTTTTGGGTGCTACGAGTTGTGAATGTATTTCCGCAACCACAAGTAACTGTGGTCTCTACGTACTCTGGATGAATGCCAGTCTGCACGGATTTCTCCTTATTAATACTGTGATCGGGTCGTAGGCTCGGATGCCTTACGTGAACCGACCAACCCCTTGATTCTGCCAGTTTTCGGGGATTCCCACAAAACGCCTAGGTAATGGCTCAAGTTCAAGGAATCTAGACCTTGGCAATAGCCTAAGTTGCATGTTTACCCGCCAAGATGCCCTCGACTTAGATGCCAAGGATCCACTGGCAAAGTACCGAGAACTGTTTGTTTTCACCGATCCCGATGTTTGTTACTTGGATGGCAATTCGCTGGGCCGCCTGCCTAAAGCAACTGTGGAAACAATCAACAAATTCTTGATCGAAGGTTGGGGAACCAAGATCGTCGATGGTTGGGGCGAATGGATCGATAAAGCAGAAACTACTGGCGACTTAATTGGCCGATCAGCACTTGGCGCAGCAGCTGGTCAAACCCTTGCCATGGACACAACGAGCGTTAACTTTTATCGCCTGGCTCGGGCTGCAATTTCAGCGCGACCAGGACGGAACACGATTATTACAGATGAGGCCAACTTCCCAACTGATCGATACATCATGCAAGGCATTGCCGAAGAGCTTGGCCTAAATCTTGTCGTTATCCCAAACGACCTAAAAGAGCATTCAACCGGCGAAACCTTTAGCAATGAATTGGTTACGCCAGAGATTCTCAAGCCTTACTTAAATGATGACGTCGCTCTCGTGACGCTTTCAGTTGTTGCATATCGATCGGGCGCGCTTCATAACATCAAGG
>JALRCB010000065.1 GCA_023257525.1 Candidatus Nanopelagicales bacterium | reverse complement strand
TTTGCCAATAGCCCAGCGGCCATCATGACTGAAGGGTTTGAAGTGTTTGTGCAGGAAGTGATCGCCGCAATTACAACCGAGCCATGAGCAACATCAAAGTTCTCGCCGTTCAGTGAAACGCTTCCAGTCTTGGCGCGATCCTGTGTGTAAGTCTGCACTGCTGATTCAAAAGCTGGCCCGGCATTAGAAAGCTCAACGCGATCTTGTGGTCGCTTAGGTCCGGCAATCGAAGGTGTTACGGAACCTAAATCAAGTTCGATGTATTCGGAATACACCGGCTCGATTGCTGGGTTATGCCATAGTCCTTGCTCTTGGGCGTAAGCCTTAACAAGTGCAAGTTGAGACTCCGGACGACCAGTTAGTCGCATGTAGTTCAAAGTTTCTTCGTCAATCGGGAAGATCGCAGCGGTTGATCCATATTCCGGACTCATGTTTCCGATAGTTGCACGATTTGCAAGTGAGACAGCAGTAACGCCTTCGCCATAGAACTCAACAAACTTGCCAACAACTCCGTGCTTACGAAGCATTTCAGTAATTGTCAGAACTAAGTCGGTAGCAGTAGTGCCTGGTTGCATTTGTCCAAACAGTTTGAAACCAACAACACGTGGGATCAACATTGAAACTGGCTGACCAAGCATTGCGGCTTCGGCCTCGATGCCACCTACTCCCCAACCCAAGACGCCAAGTCCATTGACCATTGTTGTGTGTGAGTCTGTACCAACGCAGCTATCTGGGTAAGCCATCCCGTTACGAACCATTACAACGCGCGCAAGAGCTTCGATGTTTACTTGGTGCACAATGCCGGTGCCTGGCGGAACAACTTTAAAATCATCAAAGGCATCTTGACCCCAACGCAAAAACTTGTAGCGCTCACCGTTGCGTTCGTATTCAAGGTCAACGTTTTTTGCTTCGGCTTGATTGTTTCCAAAGAAATCTGCGATAACTGAGTGATCGATTACTAATTCAGCGGGAGCAAGTGGATTAATGCGATTTGGATCGCCACCTAGTTCAGTAAATGCCTCACGCATAGTTGCCAAGTCGACGACACAAGGCACACCAGTGAAGTCCTGCATGATCACGCGGGCTGGAGTGAACTGAATCTCATCAGTTGGTTCGGCTTGCGCATCCCAACTGGCCAAAGTTTGAATTTGGGCTGCTGTGACATTTGCGCCGTCTTCAGTGCGCAATAAGTTCTCAAGCAGAACTTTGTGAGTAAACGGCAGGCGTTGCGTGCCGGGCAAAGCATCCAGTCGAAAAATCGTGAAGGTTTCCCCGCCCACAACTAGATCAGATTGGGCCTGGAATGAATTGAGGCTACTCACGGAGCTCCTAAAAGTATCTTGACGTCAAGATAGATTCTACGCCAGAAACTCGAGGAATTCTTCAGCTGGTCGCTAGAACCGCTCAAAAAGTGCGATGCATTCGACATGACCCGTCATTGGGAAGGCATCAAGTCCTACCAATTGGGTCATCGACCAACCAGCGTCAGATAAGTACTTCGCATCTCGGCCAAGGGCACTTGGTTCACATGCCACATAAACAATGGCTCGCTTTGCGATCCGATTCAGTTCCGTTATGACGTCCAGTCCAGCGCCAGCGCGAGGTGGATCCAGAATTACTACTTCGAAGTCTTCGTCAATTTGAGTTATCCACTTGGAAACATCAGCAGTGATCAAATCCATTTGTGGCAAGTCGCTGCAAGATCTGCGCGCATCTCGCATGGAATCGATTACCGACTCAACAGCGACTACCTCGCCTTTTTCTGTAACGTCGGCCGCGATACTGGCGGCAAACAAACCGGCACCAGCATAAAGATCAAGTGCTTTATCCCCTGGCTTTAAGTTTGCAAACCGGCGGACTGTATCAACAAAAACTTTTGGCGCGTCTTTATGAACCTGCCAAAATGAACCGGCATGAATTCGCCAGCGTCGATCCCCAACAGTTTCATCTAGCCAAGGTCCGCCGCGTTGATCAACAACTACATGTTGGCCCGTTGAACTCTGCGCAGTGCTGATGTCTCCTTGACCAAGATGCACTTTGTCTTGCGCAAGTTGTACCGAACCTTCAACTGCAATTAAGCAGTCATCAATTTCAATTACAGTATGTGACCGTGGCATTTTCATGCCAACGGAAACTCCACCAATTCGGGAATAACGATTTCGAGTTCGCCAACGTAAGCCATCTTCGTTCGGACTTAGCGCGATTACTTCAAATTCAGCCAGTGGCTTTCCATTTACATGAGTGATTCCTCCAAGGTGGGCTAGCTGCTCGCGAACCACTTCACTTTTCAAACTGCGCTGATGCGAAAGACTTACATGTTGCCAATCACACCCGCCGCAAACACCGGCATAAGCGCACGGAGCATCAACTCGATGTTCGCTGCCACTAACAACTTCAACGACATCAGCGCGCAAAAACTTCTTGCTGATATCAGTAATCTCAGCTTTGACAGTTTCGCCAGGAATACCATGGCGAACGAACACAACTTGGCCGTTATACCGAGCAATGCAGAAGCCGCCATTAGCAACTTTGTCGATCTGCAAGTCAACTATGTCGCCAATTTTTACTACGTCAGTTTCAGTCATTTGTGCTTTCACTTTCCTTCTTGGCCTTTGCCAGCAATCGGAAAGTTACGAAAATTCCCAGTGCAAATAATGGATAACCCAGCAGCACTTTAAGTGTGCCAAGTGCTGCAGTCTGTCCTAGTAAATAAAGCGGGAACATGATCGCTACTCGAACTCCAAAAATCAAAGCCCACAACCAAGTAATAGTGCTGAAAAGTCGATGTGCCGCTGGGTCCTTGACCCAAGACATGTCACGTCCTCGCATCGCTTCAATTACATATCCGAGCAACGGTTTGTGGACCGCAATACTTATCAAGCACGCACTTGCGTAAGCCGCGTTAGTGATGATGCCTGGTAAAAAGAAATTGTCTGCGTTACCGGTTCGCTGGGCTAAAAAGGCTGCAATACCTATGCCGATTAAACCTGAGAAAATCTGCTGCAAAGATTGCCTGCGCACTAACCGCAATAACGCAAGCACTGCGGCGGTTCCAACAGATGCATAAAGCGTAGTTTCTAAGTTTCGGTCGGTAACTAAGTAAACGATGGTGAACACTACGAACGGCAATCCAGAATCAATTACGCCTGACCAGCCACCTAAGGCTGAAGCAAGTAGGGTCGAATCGTCTTTGATTTCAGAGACAACGTCTTCATTAGCTGGATCGGAGTCCTTGATTGGATCCGGATTAGCGTTACTCACGTTATAACTGTAACCAGTTAAATTCGGAAATTACTCATCCGCACTTAGAGCTGAATATGAAAGTTGCCAAACTTTGCATCGTTGGAATCAGATTGACTCCCCTGCGACAAGTCACCGGTAGGCGTACTCGGACTTCGCAATGCCAGCCGTTCGCCAGGTGGGATCGGCTCGTCACCACGATTGATCACAAGTTGAGAAATAACTTCGTCGATGTCTGGTCCGGCGTAAGGATTTGAATGTCCACTTAGTAATGCGCCATCGCCACTGATCACTGCGCGTACTAACCAACGCGAGCCACGCACGCCGACGAACCGAACTGGTTGCACGTGGGCATTTCCATCGAGGTCAACTGTTGGCATTACGGCATGAATTTCGGTGCCAAAGCGTCCCATCTCTACCGTGCAATCAACTTTTTGATCGCGTAGACCTGATGAGATTGCATCGCGCATAGTTGCCCATAAATCATCATTTACAGCTGCAGCAAAAATCTGCACTTCTGCAATCGTCATATTGAGGTGCAGTGAAACCGATTTACCTTTGCCAGAGCGTGGATCCAAATCCAAATGAACTTCAAGTCCTGGAATGTTTGGCAGAAATACTGCGCCAAGGTCAAGCATGGAACTTGTGTCTAGATCTGAACTGAATTCCAGAGGACCTTGAATCATAATTCATCCTGCGTCATGTTGCGATACCTGTTGAGCCAAAACCTTTGTCGCTGCGATCAGTGTCATCAAGATTTTGGACTTCAATGAACTGAGCTGTTGTAACTTCTTGAATAACTAACTGTGCAATCCGACTTCCAGCTGGAAGTGAAACGGTTTCGCTTGGGTCTAAATTGATTAAGCAAATCTTTAGTTCACCTCGATAACCTGAATCGATTGTGCCGGGAGTGTTTACGATTCCAATTCCGTGTTTTGTTGCTAAGCCTGAACGTGGGTGTACTAGCCCGACATAGCCAGGCGGCAAAGCAATTGCTACTCCGGTTGCTACTAGCGAACGCTCTCCGGGCTTTAATGTGACATCTTCGATGCACACTAAATCTGCACCAGCATCACCATCGTGTGCATACTTTGGGGCCTGTGCTAATTCATGGAGTAACTTAAATTGGATGTTGATTTTGCTCATGGTGCGATGTCTAACTTCTTGACATAGTTCAGTGCATTTTCATCACTAGCTGCTTTAGCCAAATCTTCTTGGCGACCATGCTTGGTGAAATGTTCAATTGGAACCTGCATGTAAAGCGAACCGGCTTCAACTGCCAATGGGCCATCTGGAGAATTCAATCGACCTTCTGCAGTTGACCAGATTTTTCGACCGCTGATTGCCTGCATAGTTGCCTGGATGTAAACCAGAGTGCCGACTGGAACCGGTAATCGATAGGAAACTTCTAAGTGCGCTGTCACGGCTGGTGCTCGCACTAGCCAGTTAGTTGCACCTAGCGATTCATCAAAAGCCAGCGACAGAATTCCACCATGCGCAATACCCGGCGCTCCTTGATGATGTTGCGTCACTTCGAAAACAGCTTGAGTTGTCATGCCTTCGCCTGCTTCAATTTTCATGTGCAAACCAGTTGGATGATCGATACCGCATCCAAAGCAGTTGTTGTAGTGACTAGCGATTGCTTCGCCTGGTTTCGGCGCATCTGGATGACGCTCTGGTGCCACGGCCTCGCTAGGGATACTCAGCGGGTGAATTTCGCGACCAATTCGTTCCATGTTCTTTAGAGTATCGTTTCTAATAAGTCACTCTTGATGCAGAGACCCGTAATCCGAAAAGTGAGTTGTTAAATGACTACCGAAGGTGTCGACGGAAAGAATCCGGTGTTCCAAGAACGGCTTTGGCCTTCACTTGGGCAATGGGCTTTCGCATTCATCATGACTGTGTCGTTAGGAATCGCATACGGCCGCGCATATGGCAATGATCTTGGCCTAATTGTTGCGATAACAACCACGCTGGCAGCTGCCGTTGGAATTGCAGTTAATACCCCGCTAATTCAAATTGATGAATTGAACTTTCGAGTTGGGCGCGCTCGCCTGCCGCTTCAATATGTTGGCAAGCTTCAGAAACTTGATGATCAGCAATCGCGACGCGCACGATCAACTGATGCAAATTCAAACGCCCATTTCCAGTTACGTGGCGGAATCAAAAACACGGTAATTGTTGAAGTCACTG
>JALRCB010000064.1 GCA_023257525.1 Candidatus Nanopelagicales bacterium | reverse complement strand
CTCAATGGTTATAGCTGAATTGAGTGCAGCTTTCACGGCTCAAGGTGGGCCTTACCTATGGGTTCGCCTGGCCTTTGGTCGCCTAGCCGGCGCAATAACTGCCGTGATTAGTTGGCTAAAGAGTCCGATTTGGTTTGGCGGCATCTTGGCATTTGTTGCAGTTGCAACCGCTGAGACGTTTTTTATGGCTGGTACTCAGATGTCCCAGTTCTCGTTCTATAGATATGCTCTTGCTTTTATCTGGATCGGAATCATTGCGGCTAACCTTTCGTTCAAGGTTGGCAAGTGGGTTCCGATCTTGGGTGGCCTGTCACGTTTGATTTTGATTCCGTTATTCACCATCACTGTAATTGTCTTTGGTATCGCAAATGGATTACGTGGAGTTGTGTTCTCAGACTTTGGCTTGAGCTTTGATGGACTGCTTGCAACCATAGGATTAATCCTGTTCGCATTTCTTGGCTTAGAGAATGCAAGTGCGGCCAGTGATGAATTAACGCACGCTAAGCGCGACCTGCCATACGCCTCGTTTAGAACATCTGCGTTAGCGATGGTGCTTTATGGAATCCCGATTTTGACTGTGCTTTTGGTGCTACCAATTGACCAGGTAAACGGGCTGACCGGAATCGTCGATGCTTTGAAATCAGCTTTCACGGTTTATGGCGGCAGTATCGCCGAAGACGGAACTGTTACGTTAAGTGGTGCTGGTGTTTACCTTGGTGCCTTTGCTGGTGTTTTAATCATCATTGCGGTATTCGCAACAGGTGTGACTTGGTTAATGTCAACCAATCGCAATCTGGCTGTGGCTTGTTTAGATGGCGCTGGTCCGCGCTGGATCGCATTTACTAATCCCCGTTATGGCACCTCAGTTCGCCTGAACAACATAACCGGAATTATTGCAAGCGCCATTTTGATTCTTGGCTACCGTCTCAATGATGGCGACGTTGCAAAGTACTTTGGTGTTGCCGTTGGTTTTGCTATTGCGATGTCGTTGGTCAACTACCTTGCGATCTTCCCTGCGTTCTGGGTGCTTCGTAACAAGTATCCAGATGCAACTCGTCCGTATCGCGTGCCGGCACATCGCACAGTTTCGATTTGGTTAACTGCTGTCGTTGCGTTTGGCATAACCCAACTACTTGCACCAGGATTTGGTGACAAGTGGTTCGGTGATGCTTATCGACCAGCGGGCTGGGTTGCAGATCAAGGTCGTCCTTATTACTTAACTGAGTTAGCTGTATTGCTGATGGCCGTTCTTGTTGCGGCAGGTTTCTGGTGGATTGGTAGCAGGAATCTAAAGGCTGTGCCGGTAGCAAGCGTAGATTCCGATGAATCTGATGTAGTCGAAGAAGAGCCAGCGTCCAATAACTAGTGCAGTTTTGCCGTACGGTTACAGCATGATCACATCTGTTGTTGAAGTCGCAAACGCCGAGGCCTTAGTCGCCAAATATGTAAGTGAGCTAAGCAATGAGGATGTTGCTGCCGATTCACTTTTGCCAGATTGGTCTCGCGGACATGTACTTTCACATCTAGCTAACAATGCGCGGGGACTTTCAAACTTGATTGAGTGGGCTCTAACTGGTGTGCAAAAAGATATGTATGTTTCCGTGGAACAGCGCGCAATCGATATTGAAAATGATGCCAAGCGCCCTGGCAAAGAAATTGTCGCCGATTTCCTTGAGCAGTCCAAGATCTTCGCAGCCAACCTTGATCGACTTGTGACAGGTCCGCTATTAAGTGAAGAAATTGTATTGGGCAATGGATCTCGTGTGCATCCCCACGAAATCACAACATTGCGTGAGCGCGAACTGCTGGTTCATTTAGTTGATCTAGGTCTTGGGTACAAAGCCAATGACTGGACTTTGACTTGGTCGATTAAAACCTTAAAGAGTGTCAGCGCTGGAAAACGTAAAGAGCCAGTGAAATTTCGTCTCCTAATTGCTGGTGATCACACTTGGACTATGGATCAAAACGGTATGACAGATATTTTTGGTACTCCGCAAAGTCTGGCTGCCTGGTTAATGGGCCGCGAACCTGACGACAAACTTGTTACATCAGATGGTTCACCGCTTGGCAATCCACCACTATGGCTTTAAAGTCGAAACACTACCTAGGAAAGTGAGTAACCATGTCTGAAGAACAGCCAACAATTACAGTTCGTGCCAATGGATCTTTGCGCGTTAAAGGTGCAACTTTGATCGGTGCCGATGGAAACGTAATCAGCAACAAAGAAACTTTCTCGCTATGTCGTTGTGGTCATTCAAAAGATAAGCCATTCTGTGATGGTGCTCATCGCGAAGCTGGTTTTGAAGATTCCGGCGAGCACGCCCCGGTTGAGTAATTGGGTTCAATAGTTAATGGAGTTAACTGAACTTAAAGGTCGCTGGAATGAAGTTCTTGATGAACTTGAAGCAACCGACCGCATTGCTTGGCTAGCATTTTTTGATGCCAGACTTGCTGACCTAACTGACGATGTTCTAACTCTGGATTTCTCAGATGCCACTAAGTTCCAAGATGGTCATGATCTAAAGAAAACACTTCCAGAAAACAGTCATAAATCTTTACTTGCTGCGATCAACAAAGTAACTGGACTGACTCTTAACTTAGAATTTAGTTAAGTCTGGATATCCGATGTCATCAAAAAAGCGAATTGGTTTTCTGGCTGTAGTTAGTGCACTAATAATTGTTATTGGCTACTTGATTGCTAACCAGAGTCAGAGCAAATCTCCCCAAGCTGTTGTCTCCCCTATTAGCTCACCAACTACTAGTCCTGAACCGAAACTTCGCAGCATTTCCATTGTCTCTAGCGGAGACATTTTGTTACACGAAAGACTGTGGGCTCAGGCAAAAGCCGATGGTGTCGATGGCAATTGGGATTTTTACCCCCAGCTTGCAGACTTAGAACCTGAGATCAGTTCAGCTGATTTAGCGCTCTGTCATTTAGAAACCCCATTGGCAGAACTAGGCGTTGATTACCAGGGCTACCCGACCTTTAATGCCCCGCCACAAATAACAGAGGCAATCATCAAACTTGGTTTTGATATGTGTGGCACGGCTTCTAATCACAGTTTGGATCAAGGATTTAGCGGGCTAACTCGAACCATAGAAACCTTGGAGCGCGCTGGAATCCCACACACTGGCACTGCAACGTCACAGGCAGGTGCAAGTCAACCGCTGGTTATGGATGTGCAAACTGCAAATGGCGCAGTCAAAGTTGGAATTTTGTCTTATACATATGGCTTCAACGGATTTGAACGTGATGCTGACAAATTATGGAGCGCGAACTTAATTGACCCTTTCGCAATAATCGCCGAAGCTAAACTGGCACGTTCGCAGGGTGCTGAAATTGTTATCGCCAAAATGCATTGGGGCGACGAATACACAAATAAAACAAATGAATTTCAAACTTCAGTCGCGCAAGAATTAGCTGATTCGGGCCAAATAGATTTGATTGATGGTTCGCATAGTCATTCTGTGCAGCCGATGACCCAAATTGGCAATACCTGGATTGCATATAGTCACGGAAACTTCGTTGCTGCGCATCGTGAGCCAACAACTATTAAGTCTGAGGGCTTAGTTACCCGTTGGGAGTTTGTTGAATCAGCTTCCGGAGGATTTAAACTTTCCTGTGTCAAGGAAGTGCCGACGCTTATTCGCGATGATCGTCCAGTTCGAGTTATTGATGTAAACAAAGCATTGCAAACTGGTGAGTACTTTGGTGAGACTAAAAACCGCCTAGAGCAAGCAAAGGTTCGAACGGATGAAACCGTTAGAGCGCTTGGTTTCACTCAGTTTTGTAACTGAGGGCCAGGGTAAGAGTTGTTACTAGGATTTGAACATGCGTTTTTTGATTTCAGTTATTGATAATGAATCCGGCGCAGCTTCACCTAGTGAGATGGTGGTCATTGATGAATTCAATGAGAAGCTGCAGGCACATGGGTATTGGGTAATCGCTGTTGGCATTGCATCTACAGGTGAGGCGACAACAATCGACAACAGATCTGGTGCGGAGGTTCTGGAACCTGGATCGAAGCTTTATGGCGCTGAATACATGAGTGGATTTTGGATCATTGACGTGCCAACCAGTGAACTGGCTCTAGAGTTAGCACAAGAGGGGTCGAAAGCCTGCAATAGAAAAGTAGAACTTCGTCCGCTACTGGGCTAGAAAATAAAAAGACCCGCTTTAGCGGGCTAAAACGTCTGGCGCGCTCGAAGGGATTCGAACCCCTAACCTTTTGATCCGTAGTCAAATGCTCTATCCGTTGAGCTACGAGCGCGTGCGCACCTAAATGCGCTCCGCCAGTCTAGCCCAATTAGAGGGTCTGCCAAAAATCGTAGATTACTGGGAGATTAGATGTCTTCGATTGAGTCGTGAATTGGGATTACTTGATCAAGTCCGGTTATTCCAAACACCTTGAGTACGCGCTCATTTGTGATGACTAGGTCGAGATCTTTATCCGCTTCGCGGCAACGCTTTAGGCCTCGAACGATTACGCCCAAACCAGATGAATCCATAAATGAGACATCAGTTAAATCGATTACAACTGATGCTGCGCCGGACTCAATTGCGGCAATGATTGCAGTGTCCAATTCAGGTGAGGATGCAAGATCTACTTCACCAGAAACCGTAATTACGTGACGGTCTGAGCCTGGGCTCGTTGCGATTTGCATGATCATCCTTTTCAAGTTGTAGTCCTAATCTACGCTATGGAACATCTGGACAAAGATTTCTGGCTCAAATAAGGTGAGAGCCCTCTCGGGGGGAGAGGGCTCTCTAATCGATACGGGGGGTGTATCGATGTGACTACTTGAAAGCAGTCATTACAAGCGTGACTAATTTCTTGGCAAAATTCAAGTTACTTTTTAGCGTCGGCCATTTCGGCCAATTCCTTAGCCATTTCTGCGCCTCGCCTTATTGCTTCGCCCTGCCAAGTAACCCAGGCGCTGACCCCTTCACGGGTGCCAGAAATGTATCCAGTTAAAGCTTTTACATACGCAGGTCTGCCCAATAAGAATGCGCCGTATTCGCTCATAACCAATCCATCGTTGTCTACATCGCGAGCGGACAGAATCAACCGGGTACTCGCGCGCGCGACAAGATAAGAGCCCTGAGTAAACGGTCGTAAAGTTGCAAGTTCGGCATGCGCAATCGCAGCTACCAAAATTGATGAAGCTTTAGATTCAATTACCAAATCAACTAACTGACTCATTCGTTCTTGCAAAACTTCATGTGGTGGCACACTTCCTAACCGAAGTGGGTCATTGACATCATTTGTTGTGCGAGGCCTGCCTCGCTCCTCATCGGTAGAAACAAACGTGTGAAGTCTTGCCAAAACTTTTAGTGGTTCGGTTCTAAACGCCAAGCGTTGTAAGTCTGCTTCAGCAGTTACCAAGAGTCCTTGGTCTGAAAGTGAACCCATCGGCGATACTTCAGGTTCCATGGTTGGATCCTTTGGCATTT
>JALRCB010000063.1 GCA_023257525.1 Candidatus Nanopelagicales bacterium | reverse complement strand
GCACTGGATCGACGGCAAGCTTTGGACAGGTAAAGCAGCCCGCACCGGTGAGGTTTACAACCCTGCAACTGGCAAATTGTCCGGAACTGTTGACTTTGCTTCAACTGCAGACATGGACGAAGCCGTTGCTGTTGCTAAGCGCGCTGGCGCTGAGTGGGCCGCTACTTCTCTTTCCAAGCGCGTCACAACTCTTTTTGCCTTCCGTGAAATCTTGAACGCTCGCAAGGAAGAACTTGCTGCGATCATCACCGCTGAGCATGGCAAGGTTCTGTCCGATGCTCTTGGCGAAGTAATGCGTGGACAAGAAGTTGTTGAGTTTGCTTGTGGCATTCCTCATCTTCTAAAGGGCGGATACTCCGAGAGCGTTTCAACTGGCGTAGATGTTTACAGCATCCGTCAGCCACTAGGTGTTGTTGGAATTATTTCTCCGTTCAACTTCCCAGCCATGGTTCCAATGTGGTTCTTCCCAATTGCAATCGCTGCTGGTAACTCAGTAATTGTTAAGCCATCTGAAAAAGATCCAAGTGCTCAAAACTTCATTGCACAGATGTGGAAAGACGCGGGTCTTCCAGACGGTGTATTCAACGTTGTGCATGGCGACAAGGAAGCAGTCGATCGCATCCTTACCCACCCAGACATCAAGGCTGTTAGCTTCGTTGGCTCAACTCCGATTGCTAAGTACATCTACGAAACTGGAACTGCACACGGCAAGCGTGTTCAGGCCCTTGGTGGCGCAAAGAACCATATGGTTGTGCTTCCAGATGCTGACCTTGATCTTGCAGCTGACTCAGCCGTTAACGCTGGCTTTGGTTCTGCGGGCGAGCGTTGCATGGCGATCTCTGCACTTGTTGCTGTTGGTCCAATTGCAGATGACTTGATTTCAAAGATTGAAGATCGCATGGGCAAGATCGTGACTGGCGATGGAACTCGTGGCACTGACATGGGTCCACTTGTTACTGGTGTTCATCGCGACAAGGTTAAGGGTTACATCGACACTGGTGTTGCTGAAGGCGCAAAGGTTGTGGTTGACGGACGCGATGTTGTTCCAGATAGCGATGGTGAGGGTTACTTCATCGGACCAACACTGTTTGACAACGTAACCAAGGACATGACGATCTACAAGGAAGAAATCTTCGGACCAGTACTTTCCGTAGTTCGCGCTAACACTTACGAAGAAGCCCTAAAGCTAATCAACGATCACCCATACGGCAACGGAACTGCAATCTTCACTAACGATGGTGGCGCTGCACGTCGTTTCCAGAATGAAGTTGAAGTTGGCATGATCGGCATCAACGTGCCAATCCCAGTGCCAATGGCCTACTTCTCATTCGGTGGCTGGAAAGCATCACTATTTGGCGATACCCATGCACACGGAACTGAAGGCGTTCACTTCTCTACTCGTGGCAAGGTTGTAACCAGCCGTTGGTTAGATCCAAGCCATGGTGGATTGAACCTTGGCTTCCCAACAAACGGGTAGGCACCGCAAGCGATCTGACGGTCGCACACTTGGAATCTTTGCTGTTGCCCTAGGGACGATTATCTGGGGCACAGTGGGTCCAGTTGTAAAGCTTTTCCCAGAAGGTACGGAATTCCAGTATTCCTTGATTCGAAATCTCAGTGGAACAACTGCGCTCTGGTTATTCGTTTTGTTATCCAAAAATAAGAAGCGCTACACCAAGGAAGACATAGTTCCAATTTTGGTTGCTGGCACCGGCGCTGCGTTGTTTTTCCCGCTTTTCATTTTGGCATTTCAGTTAACCGGTGTTGGTGTAGCAGCAGTTGTATCAATTGGTGTTGCGCCGATTTTTGTTGGCTTGATTGCTTGGATTGCATTGAAGCAACCACCAGGAAAGCAGTGGGCCATCGGCACACTTATCGCGGTTACTGGCGTAGTTGCACTTAATTGGCCGAGCGGAAGTAACACCGTGAGCATTCTCGGTGTGGCCTTTGCAATGGCTGCCGCATTCGGTTATTCAATGCAAGCAACTGGAATGGGCATGATTTCCAAGCGGCACACTCCGTTTCAATGTGTAGCCCCAATGTTCACAAT
Organism: Candidatus Nanopelagicales bacterium; assembly: GCA_023257525.1. GTDB lineage: Bacteria > Actinomycetota > Actinomycetes > S36-B12 > UBA5976 > UBA5976. Next base: position 3,424 of record JALRCB010000063.1, on the reverse strand, counting down.
CGGAACAATTTTTCAGGCACCACTTAGCTATGGCAAAGACTTTAGTTTTTTGCAAGACCCCGTCTTGCTAATGGGAGCACTTTACGGTGGCATAGTTACAGTTGCACTCGCATACGCGGTCTTTATTTATGGCATTGCCCGAATTGGTGCGGCGACTGCAGTCACAGTTGGATTGATGGAACCGCTGACTGCATCGATCTTGGGGGTAGTCCTATTGGGAGAGACCGTATCTGCCATTGGCATAGTCGGATCGGTACTAATCCTCGCCGGTTTAGTTGTGGTTAGTAGACCGCCAAAAGAACCGGCTCAACTAGTTACTTAATACTTATTTCTCTTCGACTGAGTCATCTTGCTTGTCGACAAATGAAGCGATCAATAAAAGTACGCCAGCTGCAAGAACTGGGATTGTTATGAGTAGCTCAGAGTTTTCGCCAGATTCGGTGTTCGAAGTTGCCAATGCGTTAAGTACAGACAAGCCGATCAGAGTGAGCGCTACGAACCGAGTACGGCGTTTATAACCATAAATTGCTAACGGCGCAGTCAGCGCAAACATCGCGGTGGTAATGATCGGACCGTTTGAATTCAAAATCGTGTTCCACCAACTTGGTGCTAGCGATTGCCAAAGCAATAAGCCAAGAACTGACATCGACCAAATCATCAGTAATGGGAATGCAATCATTGGGCGACGCCAGGCGAGCCAGCAACCAATCACCATCGGGAACAACCAGGCTGAGGTAAAGGCAAGTCCAAACAAACCAGAGTGGTCTGCCAAAGTTTGATTAATGGTTACTAAGCCGCCAACAACGGCGAAGGCAAGAACTAGATATAGCGCGAGCTTGCGAACATTCTCCATAGTTTTACTTTACGAGTTTTGCCAGTGTCCCATTCGCAACGACATCAACTGCAGCCTGCATGTCAGGTGCTAGGAAGCGATCTGGTCCCGGTCCTGGACTGGTTTTTCGCAATTCTGCTACGGCAGCCCCAGTTATTGGTGATGGATGCAGGGGTGCCCGCAGGTCAATCGCCCGAGCCGCGGTCATCAATTCAATGCCAACAATCTTCGTTAGGTTATCGATGGCTTGGCGGAGTTTGCGAGCTGAACTCCAACCCATAGAGACGTGATCTTCCTGCATGGCAGAACTTGGAATCGAATCCACGCTGGCAGGGGAGGCAAGGCGCTTATTTTCGGAAACCAAAGCAGCTTGGGTGTATTGCGCGATCATCAAGCCAGAATCAACACCTGGATCATCAGCTAAGAATGGTGGCAGTCCATGGGAACGTGACTTATCGAGCATGCGATCTGTGCGACGTTCACAAATTGAACCCAAATCAGCAGCAGCAATTGCCAAGAAATCCAAAACATAGGCAACTGGTGCGCCATGAAAGTTTCCATTTGATGAAACCCGTCCATCTGCCAGCACCACAGGGTTATCAACTGCAGCAGCAAGTTCGCGCGTTGCAACCAAAGTAGCGTGCGCGATGGTGTCACGAACTGCGCCTGTTACTTGCGGGGCGCATCGAAGTGAATAAGCATCTTGCACGACTGATGTGTCATTTATATGTGATGCCACAATTGGGCTGTCCTTCAAAACATTCAGCATGTTTGCCGCGCTCAAGGCTTGGCCCGGATGCGGGCGTAGTGGCTCATGCAGTTCCGGTAAGAATACTTTGTCGGTACCGAGAAGAGCTTCAACGCTCATCGCAGCAGTGACATCGACTGAGTCACAAAGCATGGTCAGATCAGAGATCGCCATGATCAACATGCCCAGCATGCCATCGGTGCCATTGATTAGTGCTAAGCCTTCTTTTTCTTTAAGTTCAACTGGCGTAATACCTGCAGCCTTAAGCGCATCAGCTGCTGGAGTGATTCGGCCTTGGTTATCTACAACTTCGCCTTCACCCATAAGAACCAGAGCGCAGTGAGCCAGCGGAGCTAAATCGCCACTGCAACCAAGGGAACCAAATTCATAAACCGCTGGCGTGATATCTGCATTCAATATCGCAGCCATAGTTTCAACAACTACTGGGCGAACTCCGGTGTGACCAGAACAAAGTGTCTTTAAGCGCAGAGTCATCAGGGCACGAGTAACTTCACGTTCCACCAAGTTGCCAAGGCCAGCAGCATGCGAGCGAATTAGTGACTTCTGAAGTTGCACTCGGTATTCCGGAGAGACGTGGCGATTGGCAAGTGCGCCAAATCCAGTGGAGATTCCATAAACCGGTTCACTGGAAGCAGCTAACGCATCAACTCGGCTACGAGTATGTGCCACGGCATCGATGGTTGCTGGCGCAATCACAACCTTGGCATCGTGACGGGCGACTGCCAACACATCTTCGAATGTCATTCCAGTGGTATTGATAACCACTTCAGTGCGACTCATGCGATATCTCCTTTTGTGAAAATGACATTTCCATCTTTCCAAGTAGTGCTGATCAGCGGTACGCCTGGGCGGTAGGCCAAGTGAATGTAACTTGGCGCATTTAGTAAGGCAAAGTTAGCTCGCGCACCGACAGATAGATGACCAACGTCGTCGCGTCGCAGTGCAATCGCACCACCCATAGTTGCGGCAAATAGCGATTCATCCACGGTCATGTGCATCTCGCGCACAGCAAGGGCAATACAGAACGGCATATTTGTTGTAAATGAACTGCCGGGATTGCAATCAGGGGAGAGCGCAACCGCAGCTCCAGCATCTAGTAAGTCGCGACCACGTGGGTAGTGCGGAGCGCGCGTGCTGAAATCTGCACCTGGTACTAACCCAGCTACTGTGCTACTTGCTGCCAGTGCGCTGATGTCATCATCCGTTAGGTAGGTCAAGTGATCTGCTGACGCACAATCTAATTCGATTGCTATAGCCACACCATCACCTTGCTCCAACTGGTTCAAGTGAATCCGAGGCTGCAAACCCTTTTTGATTCCAGCTTCCAAAATTCGACGTGATTGTTCAGTGGTGAATGCACCGCGATCACAGAACACATCGATCCACTTTGAATGTGGCGCGCAGGCCTCAAGCATTTCGCCAACGACAAGATCGACATAAGCATCAGGGTTGGCTGCGAATTCAGGCGCAACTACGTGCGCGCCAAGGTAGGTGACTTCATCAGTCAGTTCAGCAGCAATTCGCAAACTTCGTTCTTCAGTCACAACATCAAGTCCATAGCCAGACTTGATTTCAATTGTTGTGGTTCCAGATTCGTGCATCTCTCTGATCATGCTTTGGGCGACATTGCGAAGTTCTGCATCGCTTGCTTTGCGTGTTGCCTCAGTAGTTACTTTTATGCCCCCTGCAGAGTAAGGAACGCCAGCCATTCTTGCTGCAAACTCTTCTGATCTATCTCCGGCAAACATGATGTGGGAATGACTATCTACAAATCCTGGAATCAGGCTTCGTCCACCAACATCGGATTTGGGAACACTGGAATC
>JALRCB010000062.1:5287-5568 GCA_023257525.1 Candidatus Nanopelagicales bacterium | reverse complement strand
GTCAACACAGTTAACAGAGATATTTAATTTTCCACCAACGAACCATTTAGATACTGGGGCTTCGGACCAATCAAGAACTTGACTCCACTTGGTATCCCATTGCAGATTCTCTGCTTGTTTTTCCCAGAAACCTTCGCGATCGGACTTGGCACTTTCATAGAGATCTGCTTTGCCATTGGCCTGGGCAGCAAATTTTTCAGATGGTGGAAACACTCGGTCTTCGTGAGACAAATTCTCTAACGCTTCGCCGCTCATTTTTCCACGCTTTCATGTTGATTCTG
>JALRCB010000062.1:0-5277 GCA_023257525.1 Candidatus Nanopelagicales bacterium | reverse complement strand
CACCAAATTTGAAACGTTTGTTCGGTCAACGTCAGCTAACAAGTTAAACATCACATCAGCGCGTTTTCGCAGTCCTGGTTCAGTCCAAAGCCGGGTCACTGCAGAAGGAAATTGAGAATCAGACACCAGAGCACTCTCCCGTTGCTACGGCTTGCGTAGCAGTACTTGCTGTTTCAACTCCAACCATAAACTCTTTGGCAGTTAGTGCGTAGCCAGTTTCGGAATCTGTTGCTGATGAGGCGAAAACTAAACCTGCCACCGAGCCATCTAAGGCAAACATTGGTGCACCAGAATCGCCTTGCTTGATGTCCGCAGAAATCGCATAGATCTCGCGCGTTACTTCTGCTTTTCCATAAATGTCTGTGCCGGTGGAATCCGAGACGCTTCTGACTCGTGCTGGGATCAGCGTGAGTGGTCCACCGCCTGGAAAGCCTGCCACCACTGCATTGTCACCTCGCGAAAGAGGTTCGCTAATTCGAAGTGCTACAGATGGGAAATCTTTAGTCTTAACTACGGCAACATCTCGAGCCGGATCGAAGTAAACCACAATTCCTTCAAACGCTTTACCTTTGCCTTTAACGCGCAGCGTTGGATTTTCAACACCTGCAACGACGTGGGCATTTGTGAGGATTAAGTCTGGGCCAACAACAAAACCAGAACCAGTAAGTCGAGTGCCACACTCTTCAGCAATACCTTCAACTTTGACAACTGAGTCCAAACCAGCAATTACCGCTGGGGCATCAACGGATGTTAGATCAGGTGGTTCGACTGCAGGTGCTAACAGAACATTTGCAAAGCCTTCAGGTAAGCCTGAGTCAGAAACATAAATCCGAACTGATTCAACACCATCACGGATTTGAATTGGCATGTATTGCTCGAGGGCATTAAGAACTTTTGATTGGGACACTGTGTTTGTCAATGATGAAACTGGAGCTGCTAACAAAGTTGTGGCAAGTAACCAAAACACAATGGACCAAGCAACGAGTGAAAGTGCCGCGCCGGTTAAGTTATCCAACAATCTAAGCGGCGACCAGCTAAATACGTTTCGCAATCGTCTACCAATAAAGCCACCAACTGCGCTACCCACTCCGATACCAATAAACAGAGTTGCTGCACTCAGCGCAGTTCGAGTTAGTGATGTTGTTGTTGATGCGCCATTAACTATGTCAATGACAGAACTGCCGATCCAGGCACCAGCAATCAAACCGAGTAACGAAAATATGCTGACAAACAATCCGCGTCGCCAGCCGGAAACCAAAATGAAAATGGCGAACCCGACCAAGATTAGATCGAGATAAAGCGGATTCAACTTGTTACTTCAGTGTTAGGTGCCGGAGCCGGCAATTCAACGATGTGTGATTCATCCCACGGAATAGACCAACCAGCAATGTCCATAAGTCGGCTGATCAATCCACCAGTGAATCCCCAGATCAGCATTTCTTCAACGTTGAAGCCAGGGCCAAACGAACCATTTATATGTCGTACTCGAGTGCGATTACTTGGGTTAATCAAGTCAGCTAACGGAATTTGATGCACGGCTTGAACTTCGTTGGCATCAATATTTGTAATCTCATGCGGGGTATGCCACCAACCAAGAACCGGTGTCACTTTGAAATTCGATGGTGGGATCCAAAGTTGCGGCAACTCGCCCAGAATTTCAATCGAGTCTGGATTTAATCCGATTTCTTCTTTTGCTTCTCGCAATGCAGTTTGAGAAAGTGAACTATCCCCCTCTTCAACGCGACCACCTGGAAATGCCGGTTGCCCAGGATGAGCTTTTAAGTGTGACGCGCGCTCAATAATTACAACTTCACCAAAGTTTTCGCGTGGTCCAAATAGAACAAGCACCGCTGCTTCGCGAGTTGATTCTTCAGGAACGGCATGCCGAGATAGATCACTGGGTTGCAATGTTGGCAATCGGGTGATCAGTTGGTTCATCCACTCTGGCGCGCTCATCTCACTCACCAGTCTTCACTAGTTTTGCTGCTTCAGTTGGATCAGTCGGACCCTCGCCAAAAGATGGGCACAGGCTGGCAAGTTCGCAAGCGCCGCAAGCAGGTTTGCGGGAATGGCAAACTCGACGGCCTAAGAAAATTAAACGATGATTCATCATGGTCCAATGCTCCGAAGGCATAATTTCCATGATGTCAAACTCGACTTTTACCGGATCGGTATTTTTGGTCCAGCCAAGTCGTCTAGCGATTCGACCCACATGGGTGTCCACCGTTACTCCTGGAACGCCGAACGCATTCCCTAAAACAACGTTTGCAGTTTTGCGCCCAGCTCCTGGCAATGTGACTAACTCATCTAACGTGTTTGGGACTTCGCCATTAAAGCGTTCAATGATTGCAGCTGACAGTCCTTTGATAGACATCGCTTTGTTGTGATAAAAACCAGTCGAGCGAATGATTGCTTCGATATCTTCAATCGGGGCAGCCGCGAGATCGGTCACGGTTGGATACTTTTCAAACAGGACTGGAGTAACCATGTTCACTCGTTTGTCTGTACATTGCGCTGATAACACCGTTGCAACTAAAAGCTGTAATGGATTTTCGTAATCCAGTTCGCATTTCGCGTCTGGAAACATCTGGGAAAGTTTTGTATCAATTGCAATTGCGCGAGCCTTTAAGGCAGTTTTAGATTCGCGCGGGGACATTACTTAAGACTAGATGATTATTTAACGAGCGCGTTTTGATAACCGCTCAACATCAAGAATCTCAACGGAACGAGTTTCTAATTTAACCCAGCCACGACTAGCAAAATCAGCCAACGCCTTGTTCACCGTTTCGCGAGATGCGCCAACTAATTGTGCGAGTTCTTCTTGGGTTAGATCATGATGAACGTAAAGTCCGTCATTAGTTTTGGTACCAAACTTTTCGCCCAGTTCCAAAAGTGCTTTCGCTACTCGACCTGGTACATCAGCAAAAACTAAATCTGACATGGTTTCGTTTGTGCGACGTAAACGATGTGCAAGTGCTTGAAGAAGTGACTTAGAAACTTCAGGGCGACCGGCAAGCCATGGATTTAAGTCAGTATGTCCTAAACCTAAAACTTGGGAATCTGTTATCGCGGTTGCAGTTGCAGTTCTCGGCCCTGGATCAAAGAGTGAAAGTTCACCAAACATGTCTCCAGGTCCCAAGACCATAAGCAATGATTCGCGGCCATCACCTGAAGCATGACTCAATTTAATTTTGCCTTCAGTTACAACATAGAGGCGATCGCCTGGGTCACCTTCTTTGAAAAGATCCTGGCCCTTTTTGATACTCTGCGGAACCATTGACTGCTTTAGCGCAGTGGCGGCTTCCTCGTCGAGGGCAGAAAAGAGCGGGGTGTCATGCAAGTTACTGTCAATCATTTCCGGCTCCTTTCTGCTTTCTCGAATCTAAGAATTAATCGCGAACTTCGACTATCACTTCAACTTCGACTGGTGTGTTAGCTGGCAAAGCCGCTACGCCAACTGCAGATCGAGCGTGCTTTCCAGCATCGCCGAAAGCTTGAATGAACAAATCACTTGCGCCATTGATTACAACTGGCTGCTTTGTGAAATCAGGAGTACTGGCAACAAAGCCCACAACTTTTACGACGCGCACAACTTTATCTAGATCGCCAATAAGTGACTTGATTGCTGCGATTGCATTTACTGCGCACTGTTGGGCGCACTTAGCTGCAGTTTCTTCGTCAACATCTTTACCTAGCAAGCCAGTTGCCATTAGTACTCCGTCAACGAAAGGTAGTTGACCTGAGGTGTAAACCAAGTCTCCAGTGCGTGATGCTGGCACATAAGACGCTACCGGTGGAACAACTTCTGGAACTGTGATTCCTATTGCGGACAAACGATCTTCTACTGCGCTCATGTTTTTCCTAGTCTTTTGGTCGCTTGAAATAAGCAACAAGATTTTCTGAATTCATACCTGGAATGACTGCAACAAGTTCCCAGCCATCAAGTCCGAAGTTATCCAAGATTGCCTTGGTGTTGTGAACCAATAATGGTGCTGTCAGATACTCCCACTTAGTCATATCACGAGCATACGACAGTTGGTGGTTTAGTAAAAATGTTGGATTTATGCTCCGCGAACAAATGCCACTGGATCAAGGCGGTCATAGTCTTTGCGGGCATTCATTAGCAGCTCTCGCCATGAACTCACATTGGAGCGTCTCCGCAATAGTGCGCGGCGCTCACGTTCAGTCATGCCACCCCAAACGCCAAACTCAATTTCGTTGTCTAGGGCATCCGCTAGGCACTCAGTACGAACTGAACATCCGGCACAAATAACCTTCACTCGGTTTTGTGCGGCACCTTGAACAAATAAAAGATCTGGATCGGTATCGCGGCAAGCTGCGCTGCGACTCCACTCTGAATTCCACACTGGCACTGACATTGACGATTTGTATCCCCTCATACTTGGATTAACGTCGATCGATGTTTTCCCTGTGCGAAATGCTAGAGCAAACACCTTTGGCTTAACTATTGGGGTAGGCCATAGGCAATGTCAATACCTTGAACCAGGTTTTTTCTGCGAAAAGGCAACTGTTATTGGTTTGATATATCCGCGTTTCGCTTGGGGCAAATCGAGAGTTACCATTGACTAACTATGGAAAACAACGTTGGTGGTACTGGGCTTGACCGATTCGGTCTTCTGACCAGAATGGCAACCTTTGTTGCTTTAGCTGGCGTAGTTGCTGCCCTTGTTGTACTACCGGTAGTCGGTGGAGTTGGCCTAGCAACACGCAACAGTGCTCAGGCATTCAGCAGTTTGCCGAGTGACCTGACACAGGTTCCGTTGCCACAACAAAATACTTTGCTTGATGCTGATGGAAACGTACTTGCAGTTCTATACGCGCAGAATCGAATCGAAGTTCCACTCGACGAAATCTCGCCAATTATGCAACAGGCAATAATCGCGATTGAGGATCAACGATTCTTTAATCATGCAGGCATTGATTTCCGAGGAACGCTTCGTGCATCTATCTCAACTGGTGCTGGTGGCCAGGTTCAGGGTGGATCCACCATAACTCAGCAATATGTAAAACAGATTCTGTTAACAGCTGCCACTACTAAAGAGGAGCAAGAAGCAGCAGTTGCAGTATCGATCAATAGAAAACTTCGTGAAGCCCGATATGCAATCGGACTTGAAAACAAATTGTCTAAGCGAGAAATTCTCGAAGGCTACCTAAACATCGCATATTTTGGGGCTGGCTCTTATGGGGTTGAGATCGCATCTCAACGCTATTATTCAAAATCTGCTAGTGAACTCACATTGAGTGAAGCAGCTACCC
>JALRCB010000061.1 GCA_023257525.1 Candidatus Nanopelagicales bacterium | reverse complement strand
ACTTTGATGACATCAAAGTCAATTGCAGGCAGGTCTCTAAAAATCTTTTCCTGAACTGGTGGTTCTATGTCGCCTGCCAGGAGTATGGAAATGCCATTTACTTCAACAGCGATTGCCACGCTGGCATTATTAGCATCACTGCCCTGGCCCAGGATCAATTCACTTGGCCAAATGCAAGTAAATGAAACACCATTGATTACAAATCGCTCTGGATAAGTCATGACAGTTGATTTCTGATTCAACCTGGCTAAAACATCATTTACAAATTCGGTGGTACTTGGTGGGTCATTGAGTGGACTGACCCGAATCTGGCCAACCTCGCGATTACCAATTGCGCCTTCCAGTCCTCCGACATGATCTGCGTGAAAGTGTGTCAAGAGCAAAACTGGAATTCGCTTGATGTGTAGGTCACTTAGACATCTATCAATTGCTTTTGCGTCTCCGCCAACATCTACAACCACGGCTTCATTTCGCCCGACGCGAATAACAGTTGCATCGCCTTGTCCAACATCGCAAGAAACCATTACCCAATTGGGAACTGGCCATTGTTTCAAAGTAAATGAGGGGTTCACCCAGAGCAGTACAAGTGCGGCTAGAACTATGGAGACTGACTGGCTTTGCTGCATCGCAGTTAGTCGCCGCCAGGCTAAACCAACTTGCACGACACCTGATACTGAAAGTAACGCTAAGGCAATCCCGAATTTTCCAGCCTGCCATGGAATTACTAGCCAATCTATTGCTGCACTAAATTGCGCCACGATTGCAATCAAATGAGCAAAGCAACCGGCAACCCAGGCAATGGCAGTCCCAAGAACCTGTGACAACGGAGTCACTAAGGCTGCTAGTAATCCCAGAACCATAGCTGGACCAGCAAGCGGAACTGCCAACATGTTTGCGGGAATTGAACTTAAGGAAATCGGTGATCCAAGTGCCACCAAAATTGGGAACACTGAAAATTGGGCTGCAATGGTCACGGTTAAGGTTTGGATTATCCAAAGTGGCACTCGCTTTGGAATCGTACGATCCAAAAAAGTTTGGATTCGATTAACCCAAAGAATTAGACCTGTCGTTGCGGCAACGGAAAGCGCAAAGCCGTAAGACAATGCTAACCAGGGATCCAAAGCAACTAAGGCAATTACCGCAACGCTTAATGCTGGCACTGGAGATCGATTCGATTTGGAATAAGTTGCAGCCAAAGCAACTAGTCCCATGACGGTCGCTCGGAGCACGCTTGGTTGTGGCCTAACTAAAACTACAAATGCAAGCAGCGCAATAACGGTAGCGAAGTATTGCCAATTTCGATTAACTCGAAACCCGCGTAGCACGGCAAGTACTACAACAATTAACAGTGTGACGTTTGTTCCAGACACTGCAATTAGGTGGGTAAGTCCGGCAGCTTTCATTTGATTGGCCAACTCAGGCTTTAATGCCGAACTATCCCCTAGCGCTAGACCTGGCACTAGTCCTTGCGCAGCATCGGAACTGAATCGCAGTGACTCATGTAATCCACTTCGCAGGTTAGCTGCCAACATTTGATATCGAGGTGCCGACTGAATAAGAACTGGCGGCTCCAAGAGTTTGAGATATCCGGCAAATGGTTTCCCAAGCGGAGCTGGCGATAGTTTTCCGGAAAACTCAAATCGCTGTCCTGGAATGTAATTCTCGGCAATTGCAATCAGTTCTGGATCTGTGATGAATGACATGACAGGCGATCCGACATTGAAGGTTTTGCCTCGCGCAGTCAAAGTATCAATTCGCAATGTAATCCGTAAGAGTTTGCGATCATTCCAGTTCAAGGCTTCTTTGCTGTGCGTGACTACTGGGTCTGAGGTGATCGTTGCGATTCCTGACACCACAGAGTTTGATTCGCTTGCTTGCGCAATCGGACCTGTTGTAAGCGGCAAAATCCGAAGTGCCGCAATGCCAGTCCCAAGTAAGGTGCCGAGCAGAATCATGGCTAGAAGTGTCTTGGTCTCGATCGCATCGCTTGAAAACTTTTGGATGAAAACTCGAGCCACCAAGATAAAAGTCGCACACAATGCGCTAACCCAGACGGGATTAGCTAGTCCCACAGACGTGATGACAATTGCCGCTGAAAGCCAGGTAGCGACAGCTAAGGAACTGAGTCGAAAGTCCACTTAAATTCGAACAAGTGCTTTTAAGTTCGCAAAAACTTTCGGTCCAATGCCAGGAACTTCTTGCAACTCTTCGATGGAATGAAACCGTTGATTAGATTCGCGCCAAGCAATTATTCGACCAGCCATAACTGGTCCTACTCCAGGCAATGAATCTAACTCCGCCTCGGTTGCAAGATTTAGGTTTATTCGGGGATCCGAACTTAACTGCATTGATTGAGCATTGCCGATGAAAATCATTTGGCCATCGGACAATCTTTCTGCCAAATTAATTGAGGTCACGTCTGCACTTGGAATTACGCCCCCGGCAGCAGCAATCGCATCTGCAACTCTTGCTCCCGCCGGAAGCGTTACAAGTCCGGGAGTTTGAACATCTCCCTTTACGTCAACAACTATTTGATCAATTCCTTGAGGAGAAACGGCAGTGCTGCTATTTACTGTGATTGGAATTCCAGGACTGGCTACTTCTGGCACCGCAACTGGAGCTGGTCGGTTTAACCAAACTAAGCCAGCAGTTACTAGTACTGCGACGATGACGATCTTCAGGATTGGATTGATTGCCTGTGGTGGTGGAGTAACCAAAACTTGAGCAGACTCAGTTGCTGGCAAGTGCTCGGGTCGGCCACCCAAAAGTTTTGCGAGGCGTTCAGATGCAGTTACTGAAACTTGAACTTTGGGTTTGTTGAATAGCTGCATGTTTTGGACCCTAGTAATCAGGGTCGTGGAAATCCCAGTGTGCCCTAAATTGTGGGGTAACTAAACCTGTGGACTTATTACGACAGCTAAGGCTCCAGGGCCAACGTGGGTTCCAACAACTGCGCCGGCACTCGTTACTGAAATCGTCGCTATTCCAGTTAACACTTTGAGCTGCTGGGCAACGCTGTTAGCCGCATCGAGTGCTTCGACATGATGTATTGCGATCTCAGACTTAATCCGGGCCGCTGCCCCAACAATTTCAATCATTCGTGCGATTGATTTTTCACTGGACCTTACTAATTCCTGCTGCTCAACTTTGCCATTGATCATGTGAAGAAGTGGCTTGAGATTCATCGAAGCGCCCATTTTGGCCTGCATTGCAGTTATGCGCCCGCCTTTTTCAAGGAACTCAAGTGAGTCAACGTAAAAAATAATGGAAGCGCCAGCGCATTTGCGTTGGATCAAATCAAGAACATCAGCGTGACTGCCGCCCGAGTTTGCCAGCTTTGCGCCAGCTTGGACTGCGAATCCAAGCATCATTGCAATTCCTCGCGAGTCAACAACGTCAACCTTAAAATCTACTTTTCGACTGGCCAGCACGGCTGATTCGTAAGTTCCAGATAACTCGCTAGACAAATGCACGCTAACTATTGATTCATGACCAGCGTTATGTAGTTTTTCATAAGCTGCAACAAAAACTTCGGGGTTAGGACGTGATGTAGTTACTGACTTACCGCTTCGTAATGCAGCGGCAACTTCATCAACAGTTATGCCACCAACCTCATTGAAGGCAACACCGTTACTAATTACTTGAAGTGGCACAACTTCTATGCCAAGTTCTGCAATTACTTCAGCAGGTAAGTAGCAAGTTGAGTCAGTGACTATGCCAACAGACATTAGTTATCCGAGCACTATGTTTACGAGCTTTGGCGGCTTGACCACAACTACCTTGATGTTCTGACCCGCAATGGCTTCAATTACAGATGCCTGGCTCATTGCCAATTCCCGCATTTCATCTTCCGTGATACTTGGTGGAATCTCTAAGCGCTCTTTGATTTTTCCATTTACTTGAATAACGCACTGCACTGAATCTTCAACCAAAAGTTTTGGATCAACTTCTGGCCAAGGAGCAAGCGCAACAGTTGGCTTGTGGCCAAGTCGTTCCCACATCTCTTCAGCGGTGTAAGGCGCAACCAACGAAAGCATGATTGCAACGGCTTCAGTTGCTTCGCGAGCTGCCGGATCAGTTGGGCCGCAACCTGAATCGATTGCTTTACGAGTTACGTTAACTAATTCCATGGTGCGAGCCACGGCAACGTTGAAGCGGTAAGTCTCAACGGCAAGTTGGGCATCGTTTAACGCTTTGTGAGTGGCTTTGCGAAGTGCAAGATCACCAGTAGTGAAGTCACAACCCGGTTCGCTATTCACATCACCAGCAAGGCGGTAAGCGCGAGCCAAGAACTTCTTTGCACCACTTGGCGAGACATCCGCCCAGTCAACATCGTCTTCAGGTGGGCCGGAGAAAACCATGGCAAGGCGAATCGCATCTACACCATGGTCATTTAACTCATCACTAAGTTTTACTAAGTTGCCACGGCTCTTACTCATTGCAGATCCATCCATCTGGACCATGCCTTGATTCAGTAAGCGCTTGAAAGGTTCAACGAAATCAACCATGCCCATGTCGTACATGACCTTGGTAAAGAATCGGCTGTAAAGCAAGTGCAAGATTGCGTGCGTGACGCCACCGACGTACTGGTCGATTGGTAGCCACTTCTTGGCCTGGTCTGGATCAAACGGCGCAGTACTTAGTTGCGGATTCAGATAACGCATGTAGTACCAAGATGAATCAACGAAAGTGTCCATGGTGTCAGCATCACGTCGTGCAGGACCAGCGCACTTTGGACATGGCACATTTGCCCACTCATCAGCTGCGCCAAGCGGTGACGTTCCCTTAGGTGCTAGATCAAGTCCAGCAGCATCTGGCAATTTAACTGGCAGTTGATCCAGCGGTACTGGCACTTCGCCACACGCTGGGCAATGAATGATTGGAATTGGAGTTCCCCAGAAACGTTGACGAGAAATTAACCAGTCGCGAAGGCGATAGTTAGTGGCCGGCTTACCAAGTTTCTTGGCTTCAAGTTCGGAGATGATCTTTGCGATCGCGTCAGCTTTACCAAGTCCATCAAGGCTTCCGGAGTTAACGTGTGCGCCATCATCTGCGGTCGCTTCACCTGTTACTGAAGGATCTGTTTCAGATTCAACGACAACACGAATTGGTAAATCGAATGCTTTCGCAAAATCAAGGTCACGCTGATCGTGCGCAGGCACGGCCATGATCGCGCCAGTTCCGTAATCAGCAAGCACATAGTCACTTGCCCAAATCTGAAGGCGCTCACCATTAACTGGATTGATGGCATAGCGATTTAAGAAAACGCCAGACTTTGGTCGGTCAGTTGCCAAGCGATCCATGTCGCTAGTTGCCTTAACTTTTTCCAAATACTCCTGGAATGCAGATTCACTTTCTGTGCCCTCTGCCAGTTCAGCAGCAAGCGCCGAGTCAACCGCTACAACGAAGAACGTTGCACCATACAAAGTGTCAGGTCGAGTTGTGTAAACAACTACAGATTCGTCACGACCTTCGATTTCAAAACTAACTTCGGCGCCTTGAGATCTACCAATCCAGTTGCGCTGCATCAAGAGAACTTTTTCTGGCCACTGGCCCTCAAGTTCCTTCATGTCATCAAGTAGGCGATCAGCGTAATCTGTGATCTTGAAATACCACTGATTCAGTTTCTTTTTAGTTACTGCAGAGTCGCAACGTTCACATTCGCCACCGACAACTTGCTCGTTAGCAAGAACTGTCTGACACGATGGGCACCAGTTAACTGCAGAATCTTTTCGGTAAGCCAGTCCGCGTTCATACATTTGCAAGAAGAACCATTGGTTCCATTGGTAGTACTCCGGGTCACAAGTGTTTAAGACACGATCCCAGTCAAAAGAGCAGGCATACCTACGCATTGAAGCTTTTTGAATTGCAATGTTTTCATA
>JALRCB010000060.1 GCA_023257525.1 Candidatus Nanopelagicales bacterium | reverse complement strand
CTTAGTTGCCATTGCGGCGTAGTTTGTTTTCCACCCAGAGCTAACTCAGCGGTTATCTTGCCAATAGTCGGAACAAACTTAAATCCATGCCCTGAGCAAGGTGAGCAAATGGTGATTGGCCCACGGCGATCCAGTATGAAATCTTCTTCTGGAGTGTTTGTAAACAAACATGTAGTTGCCTTTGCCGAATCTAAATCCAAACCTGGGAACCAATGGGATACGTACTGCTTCATTTCATCCAGATGCTTCTGACTTATCTCGAAATCTCGGTTATCAGGGTCGATTGCTTCGCGGTCACTCCAAGTTCCCACTTTGAATCCTTCACCAGGTGTATAAAGTCCGTACGCGCTGGCTTCAAGCGGTGAGCCACCACGACCATTAGCGCCGTGATGCAAGAAGCTTGGCCACAATGCTTCTGACTCAAGGCCTACGTTTGGTTGAAAGTGTGCTGGTTGGCCAGCATCAACAATTAAGTATGGAAGATCAACAAGGTGACCGACGAGTTTTTCAACCCAACCACCGGCTGCAACAACTAACGATGGAGTTCGCCAAGTTTTTGATTCAGTTTCAACAATTGCGTAGTCGCCATCGAGTTGAATCGAAAGCACACGTGTATTCAAGTGAACCTGCCCACCAAGTTCTTGGGTTCGCCGAATGAGTGTTGACACTGTCTTGTCTGCAAAACAGCGACCACCATCAGGGCTATAAAGAACGTGGTCTTCAAAATTCATTCCAGGCCAGCGACTATGAGCTTCCGCCGCGTCCATGCGCTCGTAACTGCGACCAAGTCGATCAAGGCTAGCGGCAATCTCATCGATTGCTTCCTTGTAACCATGATCAAGTTGGCCATTTAGTTCAAGTAAGTGCTCGCCAGAATCTGCTTCTAACTCTCGCCAATCTGGAAGTGCTTTGGCCGCTAAATCTGTGTAAAGGGGAGTGCGATATGAAAGCCGAAAAATTCGGGTCCCGCCGTGCGAACTACCTTTATCGTGAGCTATCCCAAACTGCTCAACCAGAGCCACATCTCTACCTTGTAAGGCAAGCTGCCAAGCGGTAGCGCTACCCATTGCGCCAGCACCAATCACAACATGATCAATGTGTTCCAAGGCAATTAATCCTTCTGGCTGGGAGATTAACTCCACACTAGTTGCAAGTATTCTTGTAGTCATGAGGGTTGGC
This sequence comes from Candidatus Nanopelagicales bacterium, assembly GCA_023257525.1. Lineage (GTDB taxonomy): Bacteria > Actinomycetota > Actinomycetes > S36-B12 > UBA5976 > UBA5976. Next base: position 4,731 of record JALRCB010000060.1, on the reverse strand, counting down.
ATATTGGGCGGGACTTTTGACCCAATACATATCGGACATCTAATTGCTGCCAGCTCAGTTTATGAAGCGTTAAATCTTGATTCAGTAGTTTTCATCCCAGCAGGCGATCCTTGGCAAAAGCGGGATCGTGAACTGAGCCCAGGTCAACAACGGTTGGAAATGGTAAAACTAGCGACCGAAAATGACGCTCGGTTTCAAGTTAGCGATGTAGAGATTGCTCGAAGTGGTCCAACGTATGCCGTGGATACCGTACGTGAATGGAAGCGGCTGAATCCAAGCGATGAACTTTTCTGGATAGTAGGCTCCGATGCGCTTAGTGGAATTCCAAGCTGGCATGAATGGGAAGCATTCGTAAGTGAAGTAACCATTGTTGCCGTCAATCGTGTTGGACAAAATGATTCGGTGCCTTTTGATTTTGTTTCTGTAGACATGCCAGAAGTTCGAATTTCTGCAACTGAGCTTCGTGATCGATTCATAAACGGGTTAGACACCAAATACCTAGTTCCAAAGAACGTCAGCCAATACATTTCAGATCAAGGTCTGTATCAAACGTGAATCGAATTCCATTATTCTTGAAATGGTTAATGAGTTCGACCTTGGCAGTTGCCTTGCTAACTGGAGTCTTTGTACTTCGAGGCGATGGCCAAGCCGCGCCATTGCCAGCTGAGATAACTGCTAGCCCATCTGTTAGTTCAACTTCAGATCCTGCAACCGACATCAACAATTTATTGATTGCCTTAATTGATTCGCAGCAAAAAATTGTTTCGGTAACGGTCCTAAAGCAATCAAGTGACGGAACAAAATTCTCGATAGTGAACATCGATCCAGCTACATTGATCGTGCCGCCAGGCCAAGGCTTTGTCCCAATCAGTGATGCTGGATTGCAAGGCTCTTTCGATGGCGTTGACCAGGCAATCTCTGGAGCACTTGGAATTCCAATTGATGGCTCAATACTTCTGCAGCGCTTAGCCTTAGCTGGGTTGGTTGATGGCGTTGGTGGAATCACCATTGATTCGCAGAATCTGTACCGAGTCAGTGAATCAGGAGAAGCCGCGCAGTACGTGCGACCTGGTAGCGCTGTTCTAACTGGGGGAGATGCTGCTGGCTACGCGATGGTTAAGTCGCAATTCGAAACCACCGATGAGTTCATGTCGAGAACTAATCAAGTTTTGCGAGCGGTATTTGAAAATCAACAAGGTGATGAAGCTCGGGTAGATGAAGTGCTTTCGGCATTGGGATCACTTGCCAAATCAAATGTGCCAACCCAGAGCATTGCAAGATTAATTGTTGAACTTCGCACATCTAATCTGTGGTCAAGTGCCAACATTTCCCGCGTGCCAAGTAATTAAGTAGTCTTAGAGTCCTTATTAAATAAGTATTGCGAAAGTGTGGAGTTTGTGGCTGCCTCTGAACATGCCTTAAAGATTGCCAAGATTGCGGCACAAGCGGCTTATGACAAGAAAGCCGAGAACATAGTTCTGCTTGATGTCAGTGAGCACTTGGTCATTACTGACATTTTCTTGATTGCCTCGGCTGATAACGAGCGCCAAGTGGGTGCGATAGTTGACGCCATCGAAGCTGCGCTTGATGAAATTGATGTCGATCCAATTCGCCGCGAAGGAAATCGCGAAGGTCGTTGGGTACTGCTTGATTACTTCGATATTGTCGTGCACGTTCAGCAAGATGAAGAGCGCAGCCTGTATGACCTAGAACGTTTGTGGAGCGATTGCCCGCATATCCCTGTGGAATTAGTATGAGTTCACGTCGCTTAGTTTTATGGCGTCACGGCCAAACCGTTTGGAATGCGGAGAACCGTCATCAAGGACAAATCGACATCCCGTTAAATGACGTGGGCGTTGAACAAGCTCGGCACGCTGCCCAAACTTTGCTCGCCATGAAGCCCACTCATGTTATTGCTAGCGACTTATCGCGAGCACTTGAAACAGGCCGGACTCTGGCTGATCTTGCTGGAGTGGAACTAACTATCGATGAACGTTTGCGAGAAACTTTTGCTGGTGAATGGCAAGGCATGACGCGTGACGAAATCATGGCAAAGTACCCAGAAGATTACGCAGCTTGGGGTGGCGACTCAGAGATCAGACCTGGTGGTGGGGAAACACGTTGGGAAGTTTCTGAGCGAGTTGTTGAAGCCATTGAACATGCGCTCGTTACTGTTCCTGCCGGCGGGACCTTGGTAGTTGCTTCCCATGGTGGTGCTTTGCGATCTGCGCTCGGTCGACTTTTGGGATTAGCACCAGAGCAGTGGACCATCCTTGGCGTACTGGCTAACGCACAGTGGTCAGTACTTTCCGAACTTGATGAAAACATGCCTAAGTTGCCGGGCTTGAAATGGCGACTGCAGGAATACAACGCAGGATCGTTACCTGAGCCTGCAATTGGTGATGATAAGTAACGTCCACTAACATTGACAAGGTTCGGGGCTGTGGCGCAGCTGGTAGCGCACTTGCATGGCATGCAAGGGGTCAGGGGTTCGACTCCCCTCAGCTCCACCAACAAAAGAAAAGACACCTTCGGGTGTCTTTTGTTTTTGAGTTCCGAGTTACCAGATGTCGCCCAACGTATAGCCAGTCTGGAATGGATCAGTTGGATCGATTTCCCAGGTTGCAACACCGGTAACCCAGGCACTGCCGCGAATCGTTGGCACGACTGCGTCGTACTGGCCAATCTTGGTTGGATCGTTTACCTGGCCAAAGAACTTGGTGCCCAAGAAACTCATGTGCGAGAACTCTTCACCGATGGCAAGTTGGCCACGGGTGTAAAGCCCTGACATTCGAGCTGAGGTTCCAGTGCCACAAGGGGAGCGATCAAGCATGCCCTTCCAGGTTTCCGGATCCGCAGTTAAGTTATCGCCAGTGAGGATAGCGGAATTCTGTGCTTGCTTACCAGGTTCACGATCACCGTTGTGCAAAATAACGATGCCGACTTTGTTAATGCTTGGATTTTCTGGATGCTCAAACTCAAGCTGTTTGTTCACTGCGTACTTGATTGCCGCGCCAGCACGTGTGATTGCTTTAGCGTTTTCAGGTTTGATCTCAAGTCCAACGTTGGCAATGTTGGTTTGGGCAAAGAACTGTCCACCAAAAACTAAGTCAATTGGAATTGGACCGTATTCCGGAACATCAACAACTTTGTCGATGTAAACCGTGAAAGCAGGAACGTTGCGAATGGAAACGTCAAGAACTTTGCCATCTTTACAGCGGGCAAGAACTGAAATAGTTCCAACCGCAGTATCGATAGTGACGGTGGTTTCTGGCTCTTGCATCTTTACGATGCCTTTTTCTAGGGCAGCCGTTACCGCACACATTGTGTTACTGCCTGACATGGCAGTAAAGCCACCTTGTTCCAGAACAATGATTCCAAAATCAGAACCTTTGTTAACCGGCGGAAGAATAAACACAGCGCATAGCGCTGGATAGCCGCGAGGTTCGTGCAAGATTGCGTGGCGGAACCAATCCAGGTTTGCTTCACAGTAATCGAAACGTTCTTTCATGGTCTCGCCCTTAACCAGATGAGCCATGTTCGTGATTACTCGACCGCCTTCGCCTTCAGCGTGGGCTTCGATGGTTTCAATGATCAATTTCTCAGCCATGATTAAACCGTCTTTACTCCAGCTGCATTAAGCAGTTTGGCGAAATGAGCTTTTTGCTCAACAGATAGTGGCAAGCCTGGGGCGCGAACTGGTCCAACACTTGCGCCGATTAATTCGCAACCTGCTTTGATACCTGCGTAATAGTTAACAGATTCCAAGAAGTCACAAATCGGCCAGATCTTTTTCCAAAGTTCGCGACCCTTTGCCAAATCATTGTCGACAGCAAGTGCGTTATAGAGCGCAACTGCTAGTTCTGGAATTACTGTTGCTGTTCCCCAGACTGAGGCTTCAGCACCGCTGGCGAGACCAAAGAAAGTCAGAGTGTCCCAGCCGTTGAATGCTTTGATTTTGTCAGAACGATTAGCCAGCAGGTCTGCCATAGTTACGGCATCACCGGAGGTGTCCTTTAGGTATTTAACTCCAGGAATGTCTCCAAGCTGTGCGATCTGTTCAGCGTTGAGAGTTACCCCGGTTGAACTTGGGATGTTGTAGTACATAACTGGAATGGAGATCGATTCGGCTACTGAGCGCATAAAGACTTGGAGTTCTGCAAAGTTAGGCGCTGCATAAAACGGTGGCAACAGCATGACACCGGTAGAGCCAGACTTCTCGGCATGCTTAGCAAGTGAGATAGCTTCTGCAGTCGAGGTGGAACCAACTCCAGCAAATACGTGACAACGACCAGCCGCAGCTTCATTAACAACCTCAAAAACACGACGGTATTCCTGGGGAGTCAGTGTCATGAACTCACCAGTTGTGCCAGTTGGAACTACGCCATGAATTCCAGCATCAACTAGTCGATTGATTTGGGCATGCATTGCAAGCTCATCAAGCGCACTGCCATCTGCTGTGAAAGGAGTGGTGATAGCTGCAAGGATTCCGCGAATCTCAGTTGTCATGTTTTTACTTTCTAGGAATTAAACGATGTCGTTTTCAGTTACGAACATGCGTTCGCGGGCAGAAAGGTGAGCTAGAGAATCGGCTGCAACACTTTTACCGATTTCGGTGGCATATGCAGCCTCAAAATCTTCCTTGGAATCAAACCAAAGTTCGGAAACTCCGTCATAAGCGCTGCCATCATCGGCAAGGTTGAAAACAATTTTGCGAACTCCGGGCAAGGT
>JALRCB010000005.1 GCA_023257525.1 Candidatus Nanopelagicales bacterium | reverse complement strand
GAACCCAAGGCCTCCGAGACCTGCCGGATGGCGTATGGGAACTCGTCGCGGGCAGGAAGTACCGGCACCAAGGCACGTTCGGCCAGCGCGCCGTGACCGATCTCGCGGCGCTTGGGCGAACCCACGCGGCCGGTTTCACCGGTGGAGTAGGGCGGGAAGTTGTAGTTGTGCATGTAGTGCTTGCGAGTTACTGGAGACAAAGTATCTAGTTGCTGTTCCATTTTCATCATGTTCAAGGTTGTTACGCCAAGAATCTGAGTCTCGCCACGTTCGAACAATGCCGAACCGTGAACGCGAGGAATTACATCTACTTCAGCACTCAAGGAACGGATGTCGCGAAGGCCACGGCCATCAATACGAATCTTGTCCTTGATAACGCGCTTGCGCACTAGCTTTTTGGTTAGTGAGCGTAGTGCTGCACTAACTTCCTTTTCGCGACCTTCAAAGCTGCCACCTACCTTTTCGATAGTTAGTTCTTTAACGCGATCTAGTTCAGTTTCACGCTCTTGCTTACCAGCGATAGTTAATGCCTTTGCAAGGTCATCTGAAACTGCGGCTTCAACTGCAGCAAATACATCAGCTTCGTAATCCAAGAAGACTGGGAATTCTGCGGTTTCTTTAGCTGCAACATCAGCAAGTGCTGACTGAGCACGACACAATTCAGCGATGAATGGCTTTGCAGCTTCAAGGCCTTCGGAAACAACTTCTTCAGATGGAGCCTTAGCGCCACCCTTGATAAGAGCAATTGTGTTTTCAGTAGCTTCAGCTTCAACCATCATGATTGCAACGTCATCGCCAACAACTCGACCAGCAACAACCATGTCAAAGACTGCGTCTTCAAGCTGGCTATGTGTTGGGAATGCAACCCACTGACCGTTAATTAGTGCAACGCGAACGCCACCAATTGGTCCGGAGAATGGCAAACCTGCAAGCTGCGTAGACATAGATGCAGCGTTGATTGCAATGACGTCGTAAAGCACATCTGGATTTAGTGCCATTACGGTCACAACAACCTGAACTTCATTACGAAGTCCCTTAACGAATGATGGACGTAATGGACGGTCAATTAGACGGCAAGTAAGAATTGCGTCTTCGGTTGGACGGCCTTCACGTCGGAAGAATGATCCTGGAATACGTCCAGCAGCGTACATACGCTCTTCGACGTCCACGGTTAGTGGGAAGAAATCAAACTGATCTTTAGGTGATTTACCTGCAGTGGTAGCGGATAGCAACATTGTGTCGTCATCCAGGTAAACAACTGCGGTTCCATTTGCCTGACGTGCAAGACGTCCGGTTTCGAACTTAACTGTGCGCTTTCCGAATGACCCATTGTCAATCACAGCAACGCTGGTCTGTACTTCGTTACCCTCCATGGGTAACCTCCCTCTTCATAAAGGGATAACACTGCACTTCTAACGAGTGAAATGCATTCAAATCACATGTCGATCTTCGATCGAGAAGCGCGGCTCATTGAGCCGAACTTCACTACCGAGGACCGACCAAACTGCTCGAATGTGCGTGCTATCCGCGGTTATCGCAAAACTGCGAGTCTTGATTTTGTGCTTGCTGTGCCAACACGAAATCGGCACAGCTCACTTCCTAAGAAGCGCACGAAAAGTTATCTGCGGATACCGAGTTTTTCGATAATCGCGCGGTATCGGTTGATGTCTGTCTTGGTTAAGTAATCAAGTAGACGACGACGTTGACCAACAAGCAGTAGCAAACCGCGACGGCTGTGGTGATCATGCTTATGAGTTTTTAGGTGTCCGGTTAGATCGTTGATGCGCTGTGTCATCAAGGCAATTTGGACTTCTGGGCTTCCGGTATCGCCAGGCTTTGTGCCGTGTTCAGCGATGATGGCCTGCTTTACTGCAGATTCCAATGGCATAGATTTTTTCCTCTCGGGCGCGAACAGATCCGTAGATCTTTAGATGTGACACGAGATGTGGGGCGCCCGCCCCTCATTCGTCTGTGTTGTAAGGCTAACAGTTAAGGGTGGGTACCGCGAAATCCATGGATTTCGTGCAATAGGTACCGCGAAATCGTGAGATTGCGCCCTAATTCAGGTACTTTTCCAGGTCAGCTTTGGCAGTTTCCACGTCGCGATCCATTGCTTCGAGTAATTCTGGGATGCCAGCAAAGCTCTCCATGTCCCGAATGTGCGAGACGAAGTCCAAATCAACGACTTTGCCATATAGGTCCAGGCCAGATTCACCAATTACGTAAGCCTCAACTCGGCGATTAACTACATCGTCAAATGTTGGATTAGTGCCCACGCTGATTGCAGAACTGTGGGCTACGCCATCTATCCAAAGTAAACCTGAATAAACGCCATCAGAAGGAATCAATAGTCCGCCCTGAACATCGATGTTTGCCGTTGGATATCCGATTTCTCTTCCTCGATGATCACCATGAACCACTTCGCCTGAAACTCGGTGCGCTCGACCCAATAGGCCGTTTGCGCCTTCAACGTGTCCCTTCAAGATCGCATTGCGAATTCGAGTTGATGACCATGCTGTTGAGTCACCAACTAAGTCAACAATGCGAACTTCGAATCCAAACTTCTTTGCCAGTTCTTGAAGTGTTTCAACTGTGCCACTGGCACCATGTCCAAATCGAAAATTTCTACCCACAATAACTACTTGCGCATTCAAGGCACCTATCAATATGTCCTCTACAAATTCTTCGCTGGACATGTGTGCCATTGCATCTGTGAATTTCAAAGTCTCAACGTGATCCACGCCGTTTTCCAGAAGCAGCGTTGCGCGTCGCTGCGGAAGGGTAAGTAATCCGGCAAATGAATCTGGTCGCAGAAATGCCTTGGGCGGTGGATCAAACGTAGCTGCAGTTAGAGTGCCGTTGATGCTGTTGGCGATACTTTTTGCGATACCAAGTACCTGACGGTGGCCAGCATGGACTCCATCAAAGACACCGATGGTGACAACAACTGGAACATTTGGGCTACTCATTAGTTGCAAACACTACCAATGGATGAAGCACTGAGTCGGAATTATCAAACAATCCAATCGCCCTGCCATCCGGCGAAATCAGACCAACGTGGCCTGAAGCTAGATCTGCTGGTGCCGAGAGTCTTACTCCGTTAACAGCCTTGCTTGCTTGTTCTTCAGTTAACACAATATGTTGGAAGCCGGCCTTGACCGCTGTTGCCAAGTCCATGATTTCTGGTTTTTCTTGCAGCATTTCTAGCGAGGTCATGGAGTCAAAAACTCCGGAGCGCGTTCGCCTTAATTCTGTTAAGTGTCCCCCGACTTCAAGCTGCTTACCTATGTCTCTAGCTAAAGCCCTGATGTAAGTTCCAGCGCTGCATAAGACTCGAACTCTGACATCGATGACATCTAATTCAGGCAACTTGTCGATAGAAACTATCTCTAGATCGTTGATCATTACGCTTCGTGGCGGAATGCTGATCTCTTCACCATTTCTAACCCTTGAATAGGCGCGTTCACCATCAATCTTTATGGCACTAACAGCACTTGGCTGCTGCATTATCGGACCACGAAAGTCACGAACTGTTTCAATAATTTGAGACTCGGTGATGTGACTGGCTGAAACTTTAGTGACAAGTTCGCCTTGGGCATCATCGGTTGTTGTTGAGATACCGAGTCGGATTGTCCCAAAATATTCTTTATCGTGCGCAGTGAAATATCCAAGCAATCTAGTGGCTCGTCCAATTCCGATTACTAACATGCCAGTTGCCATTGGATCTAAAGTGCCAGCATGTCCAACTTTGCGAGTGTTGAACAACTTACGCATCTTGGCAACTACGTCATGGGATGTTGGGCCCGCTGGTTTATCGACCAGCACAATACCTTCTATGTTCACAGCAAACTCAACTGAATCTAGTTCACGCTAATTGCGTCAAGTGCAGCGATTAACTGAGCAATGGTCGAATCAAGATCACGTGTTGAGCTATATCCCGATGCATACTTATGGCCGCCGCCACCTAATTCGTTTGCAACTGCACCAACATCGATCGAGGTCTTACTTCGAAGTGATACTTTCCAATGTCCGTCATCGGCTTGTTTCAAAACTGCAGCTACTTCTGCTTCAGAAGTTTTTCGCAGAGCTTCAATTACTCGTTCAACCGCCATCTCATCTAAACCTGGCCTCTGTTCTATTGAAACTGAGGTGTAAACGAGGCCTTGACCGGAAACTGCCGTGGAGACCAGTGTCGCTCGGCTAACTGCATCACCCATCATCACAAGCGCTGCTAGTGGTTCGTCATCAAAAAGCAATCGCGACAACTTCGCGCTATCAATTCCAGTATCGAGTAATCGAGCTGCGGTGCGCAGGGTGTGCGAAGTAGTTGATTGATATTTGAACGAACCAGTATCAGTTGTGAGACCGGAGTAAATGGCACTAGCAATCTCTTTAGTGATCGGTAATTCAAGTCGATCTATTAGTTCAAGAATTATCTCGGCTGTTGCTGCTGCCTTGGGGTCAACCAGGTGAATTGTGCCAAATCCAGTAAATGACGGATGGTGGTCAATTGCAATGGAAACCTTGGCAGCATCCAAAATGGACTTTGCCGAACCCAGTCGGGAATCTGATGACACGTCACATGAGATAACAAGATCCGCTTGATTCAATTCCTCTGGCATGCGAATCAATTCAGTTCCCGGCAAGAAACTCAATGATTCTGGTGTGGTAAATCCAACCTCACCAACTGTTACTTGAACTTCCTTGCCCATACCTTGCAGTGCTAGTCCAAGTCCAAGCGCAGAACCTAACGCATCAGCATCAGGAGTGACATGCGCGAGCAACAATACGCTTTTGGAGTCGGAGATTGCTGAAACAGCTTTATCCCACTCTGGTATTGGTGCAAACGAAGACATGGGTGCCTACTCAGATGCTGAATCAGATTTGCGATATGGATCAGCATCACCGGCAAAACGAGCCCGAGCAGCCTGTTCATGAACTGCTTTGTCAGCAATTGCTGCCTCTTGTAGCAAGTCATCAATCACGCGAACATTTTCTGGCAATGCATCACGAATGAATTCCACAGTCGGTGTGAACTTAATACCAGTGCGCTTCCCAATTTCACTACGAACTAAGCCCTTGCTTGAATCTAGCGCTGCAGCTGAGCTTGTTGCTTCTGCCTCATCGCCAAACACTGTGTAGAAAACGGTGGCTTCACGTAAGTCTGCAGAAACTCGCACACTGGTTACTGTTACAAACCCAAGACGTGGATCTTTAACTTTAAGCTCCAGAGTTTCGGCAACGATTTCTTGGAATCTTTCACCCAATTTACGTGCTCTTGCTGCATCTGCCATGTCGAGCTCCCTAGATTTCTATTCACGAAAATAGTGCGCAGAATTAACTGCGCACTATTTCACGCATTTCAAATGTTTCGATGATGTCGCCGACCTTGATGTCGTTAAATGATCCAAGTCCGATACCGCACTCAAAACCTTCACGAACTTCAGTCGCGTCATCCTTGAATCGACGCAAAGTGTCGATTGATAGGTCAGCTTGGACAACTGCTCCGTCGCGTACCAATCTGGCTTTTGCTTTGCGCTTGATTTCACCATTAAGAACCATGCAACCTGCAATGTTTCCAAATTTGCTGGAGCGGAATACGTCGCGAACTTCAGCTGAACCTAGTTCTGCTTCTTCATATTCAGCCTTACGCATTCCCTTTAGCGCAGATTCAATGTCATCGATTACGCCGTAGATAACGTTGTAGTAGCGAATCTCAACATTTTCCCGGTCAGCCAAGTCACGAGACTTACCTTCAGGTCGAACGTTGAATCCGATGATCATGGCATCAGATGCTGCTGCCAAGGAAACGTCGTTTTCAGTGATCGCACCAACACCTCGGTGAATGACGCGCAAGATTACGTTCTCATCGTCAACGTCAATATTCAGCAAGGCATCTTCAAGAGCTTCGACCGAACCGGAAACGTCACCCTTGATGATGATCTTGAGTTCAACGACTTCACCCTTTTCGAGTGCCTTAAGCACATCTTCGAGAGTGTGACGTCCACGCCGGGCCGCCAATTCAGCATTACGTTCACGAGCACCGCGAGACTGCGCGATCTGGCGAGCAATGCGATCCTCAGCAACAACCAAGAAACTGTCACCAGCACCTGGTACCGAAGTGAGTCCAAGAACCTGAACTGCGCGAGCAGGTCCAGCTTCCTTTACCGGCTCTCCATTTTCATCCATCATGGCTCGAACGCGACCAAATGCGTCGCCCACCACGATTGAATCTCCTGGACGAAGGGTTCCGCGTTGTACCAAAACAGTTGCCACTGGTCCACGACCGCGGTCAAGGTTGGCTTCAATTGCAACACCCTGTGCATCCTGAACTGGATTAGCTCGAAGATCTAGACCTGCATCAGCGGTCAACAAAATTGAGTCAATAAGTTCATTGATGTTGAGGCTGTTCTTTGCAGATACATCAACGAAAATTGTGTCGCCACCATACTCTTCCGGAACTAAACCGTATTCAGTTAACTGGCCACGAACCTTAGTAGCGTCAGCACCTTCTTTATCAATCTTGTTAACTGCTACCACAATTGGAACGTTCGCTGCCTGAGCATGATTCAAGGCTTCAATTGTTTGAGGCTTCACGCCGTCATCTGCAGCGACTACCAGAACCGCGATGTCAGTTACCTGCGCGCCACGAGCACGCATTGCTGTAAACGCTTCGTGACCTGGGGTATCGATGAATGTAATGGCGCGTTCTATGCCTTCGTGAACGTGATGAATTTGGTAAGCACCAATGTGCTGTGTGATTCCGCCAGCTTCTCGTTCGATGACATTGGTTTGGCGAATTGCATCAAGCAATCGAGTTTTACCATGATCAACGTGACCCATAACGGTAACGACTGGTGGACGAATTACTAGATCTGCATCGTCACCTTCATCACCGAATTCAAGATCGTAAGACTCAAGAAGTTCGCGATCTTCATCCTCTGGCGAAATGATTTGAATTTCGTAATTCAATTCAGCGCCAAGTAGCTGCAGAGTTTCTTCGTTAACAGACTGAGTGGCTGTAACCATTTCACCCATTTTGAAAAGAATCTGAACTAGTGAGGCTGGCTCAGCATTAATCTTGTCGGCAAAATCGCTAAGTGATGATCCACGGGCTAGACGAATTGCATCGCCGCGACCCATTGCCACAGATGAACCCCCTGTGACAGGAGCCATCATGTTGTCGAACTCTTGACGCTTTGCGCGCTTTGACTTACGACCCTTTGATGGACGGCCACCAGATTTTCCGAAAGCTCCTGCAGTATTGCCGCGGCCACCGGTTGAATTTGGTCGACCACCTGGTCTGCCGCCTGGTGCGCCACCTGGCGCTCCACCTGGTGCACCTGCACCTGCGAACCCACCACCGGCACTGGCTGGACGAGGTCCACCAAAGCCACCGGGACGATCTCCACTTGGACGAGGTCCGCCAAAACCACCGGGACGATCGCCGGCTGGGCGACCTGGTCCGCCTGGACGTTGTCCGCCAAAACCACCGGGACGATCTCCGGCTGGACGACCTGGTCCGCCGGGACGAGCGCCAGCTGGACGAGGTGCTCCAGTTACGCCGCCGCCTGGACGTGGTCCGGCACTTCCCGAAGTAAATGGATTGTTTCCAGCACGAGGTGGACGCGGTACTGAAGTAAATGGATTGTTACCTGGACGTGGTCCGCCTGGTCGAGGTCCAGGTGTTGCGCCTGCTGTCGGACTTGCCGGTGCTGCAGGTGTTTCACTAACTGGTGCTACTGAGGTCGGAGGCTGCGCAGGAGCATCACTTGCACTCGACTGAACTGGAGCTTCCGTTGGGGTGCTCACTTCAACTGGAGCAGCATCGACTGGAGCGGCTGCTTTTTTAGCAGGTGCTTTCTTTGCAGGTGCAGGCGCTTTCGCTGCTGCTTCTTTTAATTCAGGAAACTTGTCATGTAAACGACGAATAACGGGAGCTTCGACTGTCGACGATGCCGACTTGACGTACTCACCAACTTCTTCAAGCTTTGAAATGATGTCTTTGCTTTCGACGCCTAGCGCCTTTGCAAGCTCATACACTCGGACCTTGGACACGATTCTCCAGTCTGGTCCGAGGTCTAGTTAATAGATCCGAACCGTCTCTTGTTTTTGCGCGCTCATTTCTGAGCACTCTGCTTCTTGGTGCCCATTAGATGAGCACCTTGCCTGTTGGCGTTCATAACTAGAACGCAAGCCTGGCGTTGAACATAAACACTCCCGTTTTCAGCGGTAGTTAACGGATACTTGTAGCAAGTTAATCAAGTTTTGGGCTTGAAATCCTTGAATACCGACCTAGCTGGCAGGGATACAAAGTATCTTGCTTTCGCTAGTCTAGCCCAAATTGGAGAAGCTCAATATCCACGCGGTTTTTGCATGCTTTTGCTGTTAGCAAAGACTTAGGCCTCAGTGGCCATATCTGACTTGATGTCAATCTTGGCACCGGTTAAGCGCGCTGCCAGTCTGGCATTTTGCCCTTCTCGGCCGATAGCAAGGCTTAGTTGGAAATCTGGAACTACTACTCGGACAATTCGATTCTCTTCATCGATCAAAGTTGCAGAAATAACTTTCGCAGGTGACAAAGCATGCTTTACATAAAGTGCTAAGTCTTCGCTGTAGTCGACAATGTCGATCTTCTCGCCACCAAGTTCACTCATTACAGCACGCACTCGACCACCTAGTGGACCAATGCAGGCGCCTTTAGGATTCACGCTGGCAGTTTTTGTAGAGACGGCGATCTTGGTGCGGTGTCCAGCTTCGCGGGCAAGACCTTCGATTACAACGGTGCCATCAGCTATTTCTGGAACTTCGAACTTGAATAGTTCTTCAACTAACTTTGGATGGGATCGAGAAAGAGTTATGACTGGACCTTTAGGTCCCATCTTTACTGCAACTACATAACACCTGATTCGAGTGCCGTGTGAGTAGTCTTCGCCGGGCACACTTTCTTCTGGTGGCAGGACGCCTTCTACTTTTCCTAAATTAACAAAAATAAGTTGACGATCACTTCCCTGTTGAATCACACCAGAAACAATGTCGCCTTCCTTAGCTTGGAATTCAGCAACCGTCGCATCATCATCTGCCGCTTTAAGTCTCTGGCTGATAACGCCGCGAGCTAGCGATGCGGCAACTCGGCCGAATCCCTCTGGGGTCGCTTCGAATTCACCAATCTTTTCACCTTCGTCATTCAACTCATCTGCAATCACAAGTACGTGACCAGTAGTTCGATCCAATTCAACGCGAGCACTTTCATGTGCGCCAGCTGAATGTAAGTAAGCAACCAGCAACGCCTGTTCAATTGCGTCAACTACATAATCTAAAGAAAGTCCGCGTTCGCGAGTCAATCCTTTTAGGGCTGAAATATCAATGTCCATGTATTGCCCTCCTAATCTGACTCAACATCGGGATCACCAGATAAAGCTTCAGCTTCATCTTTTGGCATCTTTTTAAATTCAACTTCGATATTTGCTCGAGATATTTCTTGAATGCTTATAGTTCTCGATTTACCCTTTATGTCAAGAGTGACGATTGGATCTTCAAATTCAACAATTCTTCCAATCGCGTTTATCGCATCACCCGCAACGTTAACTAGCCGTCCAACGTTTCTGGACCAATGAATTGGTTTGGTAAGCGGCTTTGAAATACCACGTGTTCCAACTTCGAGAACATAAGGTTCATCGCCCATGGCATTTGAGTTGTCAAGAAATTCCGAAATTGCTCGCGATACTTCAGCGACTTCGTCTAGATTGACTCCACTGTCACCATCGATAGTTACATCAAGGATTCTTTGGCCACCAGATCGAGTAATTTCAATATCGTCTAAATCGAATGAAAATGCGCTCACAACAGGATCCAGCAATTCAGTAAGTTCAGAAACCGGAATCATTGTCTTGCCTTTTCAATTTGGTGGAACAGTTGTGTTTCTATCGTAGTCGGTTGTGGTCGCAATGAAAATACCCAAACGCGTTCTTACAAATCCCAAAGATTTGCACCAGTTGCCTGAACAATACATATGTGAGCGAATCAGTTGCGGCAACTTCGTTAGTTTTGAATCGAAGAACTTTCTTGGCTGGGATTAGCTCAACTGCAGTACTTGTGAGTTCGTGCAGCGTTTCAAGTGAAACCCCTATTGCTGATCCAGCAGCCGGAGAGATAGAAAAAATCGTTAAGGCTAAACAAGACCTGATCAGTGATGCCACCGGGCTGATTTCGTCCGACCCTAGTCTGAGTTCACCGTTACAAATTGTTATTGATCAAAATTTGCTTCACATTGAGGGCTTATCGCCATACCTACCTGCTGGATCCTCCCCATCAGCAAGCGCGATGCCAGCTCAAGAACTTAGCCTTGCGGCGCTAGTTACGAGGTGCGCAGTCTTCTCAACAAACAATCTGAATACGGCTAGTGCCATTTCTGACGCTGAACTATCTCGCATCCTGGCACTTATCGCAGGATCGGAAATGCAGCATCATGTGTTGTTAACAGGTTTTGTCGCATGAGCACTCTAGTTAAAGACGAACTCACTGCGCTTGAAGATCTTCTGGCAAGTTGCTACGGCGCAATTTACGCTTACGGGGTCGTAGCTGCGTATTTGTCGGATCCAGAAGAAGCTTTAAACGCAATGGCTGCGTTTCGAATTCACCGAGATCAACTACTTACAAGTTTCGATGAATTTGGATATCCCGCGCCCGCTGCAAGCGCGGCATATTCAATAACACCTCAAGTCCTTGATGATCCAAGCGCCAGAGTTGCAGCAGCTCTGCTGGAAGAGAATGCAATTGCGCATTGGGCTAATGCTCTCTTTTACCTACCCGCTCAGATCAAGCAGCGTGAATGTGAATTTCTACAAGGCTGCGCAATTCGATCATTTAGTTGGTCTGGAATTGCCAAAGCGTTTAGTTCGGCTACGTAAATCTCTAGATCGTAATAACCAGACGAATAACTAAAGCAGCTAACACGACCAAGAACGTATAACGAACAAATGAACTTCCGCGATCAAGAGCAGTTCTTGCCCCTAGATAACCGCCAATCAAGTTTGCTGGTGCCATCAAGGCCGCAATTAGCCAAATCACGTGTCCACCAGGAATGAAGATAATCAATGCGGCCAAATTGGTAGCAACATTTACAAATTTAGCGATTGCCGAAGCACCCAAGAAACTAGTGCCTACAAAACTGACCAATGAAAACAGCAGAAACATTCCGGTGCCTGGACCGATCAAGCCGTCATAAAACCCGATTACTAGGCCAATAAGCGGTGCGATAGCTGGTGACACTTTCCGAATCGTCTCAAGTTTTCCAAAGTCCGGGCGCAAAACCGTAAATGTGCCAACTGCAATCAAGATGATCAGAATTATCGGCTCAAAAATGTCTCGCGAAATGTTTGTTGCAAGTAATGCACCACTAAGCGAGCCAACAAACGCAGCGCTCATCATTGGGATTAACTGTTTTGCATTGACTTCAATCTTCTTGCGATAAGTATTTGCAGCTGTACTTGTTCCAACAATCGAGACTGCTTTATTGGTTCCTAAAATGCTCGCCAAGGGCGCGGTTGGAAATGTCCAAAGTAGAACGGGTAATTGAATAAGTCCACCACCACCTGCAACTGCATCAACGAATCCCGCCAGGAATGCTGCTGCAACGCAAATTAGAACGATCCAGATTGAAATCTCGACTAATTGTCCAGGCATTGTTACTGGTTACTCCAGTCGAGAACCACATTCATAACTTCGCTCAGCTTCTGGACCGTTGCATCTGGAGTGATACCTAAGTCCGATGATTGCGATGCTGGAATATTTGAATGTGGAATCCAAATACCCTTCATGCCAATTGACTGCGCACCATGGATGTCATCAAACAACCGGTCACCAACGAAAGCTGCATTCTTAGGTTCAATATCTAAGTTGTAAAGAACGTCTGCAAAAACTGACTTGTGTGGTTTACCTGCTGGTGTTTCACTTGTGAAGAGTAGGTAGTCGAAAAGGTGAAGTACGCCATCGCGTTCAAGTACTGCCTCATGATGTCTGCGCGGCCACATTGTGTTGGACAGAACTGCAGTTTTGATGCCTCGTCCCCGCAGACCCTCGAGAAGTTCAATCGCATCTGGGTCGGTGTAAGTGTGAGGATCCCAGCCGCTCAAGTAATTTTCTAAAGCTTTCGAATGCAACGGGCTCGAAGTATCAACTCCAGCTTCATGAAACAATTCGTCAAGTACTCCAGTACCAACTTCGCCATTAGTTTCAAACTGCCTGGACCAGCGTGCCTGTTCACCATGATTTAGAACTTCAGCTAGTTCTTTTGCATTTTCTGGATCATAAACATTCGAGTAGCCAAGCCAAAGCTCGAATAGATCTACGTTATGCCAGGGAGTTAGCGTGCCACCCCAGTCAAAAACCACAGCCTTAATTGTCATGACTGTTACTTCTTGGTGACTAACGAGACTACTTCTGAAACAAAGTCCGCTATTGGAACAAGGGTTTGATCTCCAGATTTACGATCCCGAAGTTCAATTACACCATCTGCCAAACCTTTGCCTACAACAGCAATGGTTGGAACTCCAAGCAACTCAGAGTCGTTGAACTTAACTCCGGGAGAAACACCTCTGCGGTCGTCAAACAAAACTCTGACGCCACTTGCCTCAAGTTCTTCACTCATGCGATTAGCGACGTCGAAAGGTTCATCGTCGCGTCCAGTGGCAATTATATGAATGTCTGCCGGCGATACTTCCCGTGGCCAGATCAGTCCCTTCTCATCGTGTGACTGTTCGGCAATAGTTGCTACGGCACGAGAAACACCAATGCCATATGAACCCATGGTCACTGTTACCAGTTCACCATTTTCATCAAGAACTTTCAGATCCAAAGCTTCGGCATATTTGCGACCTAATTGGAAAATGTGCCCAATCTCAATACCGCGCGCGATGCCAACTTCGGCTTCGCAATTGGAGCAGCCGTCTCCTTGGCGAACTTCGGCAGCTTCGATTACGCCATCCCAAGTGAAATCTCTTCCTGCAACTAAGTCATAAACATGGTTGCCGCGCTTGTTCGCTCCAGTTATCCAGCGCGATCCCTTAACTACCCGAGGATCAACTAAGTATTGGATGCCTGATTTAGATTTCAACCCGAGAACTTCTGGACCAATGTAACCCTTAACCAGAGCTGGATGCTTTTTGAAGTCTTCTTCTTCGAAGGCTTCAATTGAAATTGGGTGAAGCGCAGCTTCAACGCGCTTTAGATCAACTTCACGATCACCAGGTAAGCCAATTACAAGTGGTGCTCGGTTTCCAGCGAGATCAACTTGCATCACTACGACATTCTTTAAAGTATCGCCGGCATGCCAGTCTCGATCAGATCTACGTAACTCTGCTCTGGCATTTGAAACTTCTACCAATGAAGCAATCGTTGGAGTATCTGGTGTGTCCTCAACGTGGGCTGCTGGAATTCCAGTGGCATCGATTTCGGCTGGAACCCGAGTGACAATAGCCTCAACGTTTGCAGCTAAGCCACAACTTGGACACTTTACATATGTGTCTTCGCCGCTATCGCAAGTTGCCAAGAATTCTTCACTCTTAGATCCACCCATCGCTCCCGACATTGCCGAGACAATTTCGTAATTCATGCCAAGACGATCAAATGTCTTGATGTATGAATCGCGATGACGTTGGTATGAAATATCCAAGCCGGCATCATTGATATCGAAGGAGTATGAGTCCTTCATAACAAACTCTCGTGCTCTTAGAATTCCAGCACGTGGTCTGGCTTCATCGCGGTATTTAATCTGGATGTGATAAATGCAAAGTGGCAGATCTTTGTACGACGAGTACTCACCTTTGACCATAAGAGTGAACATCTCTTCGTGCGTTGGACCTAATAGGTAGTCAGCTTTCTTTCGGTCCTGCAATCGAAATAAATTATCTCCGTACTCATTCCAACGACCCGTTTTTTCATAAGGTTCGCGTGGCAACAAGGCTGGGAAATGAACTTCTTGGAATCCAGCGCTATCCATTTCTTCTCGAACTATGCGTTCAACATTTCGATAAACCAAATACCCAAGTGGTAACCAGGACCAAATACCTGGTCCAACGCGGCGAACATAACCGCCACGTACAAGCAGTCGGTGACTAGGTACTTCGGCATCCGCTGGATCCTCGCGTAAAGTCCGCAAGAACAGGGTTGACATGCGTAGCACTAGCGCTCCTAGGGTCTAAATGAATAGTGACTCAATCGTACAGAAGAATTAGGTTCAATTTGAGTTGCCTTGGGCATAGCAGCAGGATCGAGACTGGGCTATCCGAATTAACTAAATAGGACTGTGGCAAAGGTGTCGACTTGTTCAAAGCCAACGCTTCTATATGTTTTCAAGGCGACTTCGTTGTAGTCATTGACGTACAGCGAAACAACAGGTGCCACATCCGCTAGAACAAGTTTCACAACGGCAGCCATCGCAGATACTGAGATTCCTTTTCCGCGATACTCGGGCTTAACCCAAACTCCTTGAATCTGAGCTACACCAGCACCTATCGTTCCAATTTCCGCTTTAAAAACCAACTCAGAACCTAAGTACTTAACAAACGATCGCCGACTCGAAACAAGTTCAGAAATTCGATTTCGATACGCATTGCCGCCACCGTTAATAGTTGGGCTAATGCCAACTTCTTCAGTGAACATTGCAATACAAGCTGGAACCAGATCTTCTAAGTCTGAAAGATTTGAATACCGAACATCGTGATCAATCTCAATCGATGAGTTACTTCGCATACTTAGTACTGGTTGATTACCTCGAACTTCACGCGCCGGTCCCCAACTAGCCGAAACTCTTGACCAAAGATCAAGCACTTCTTCCGCTGGTCCAACTATGGATGAACTTCTTCTGCCGCTTCTGTTTAGTACTGTCGAAAATTCTTGTCTTGCTATCAATGACGTATTGACCGGAACTATGTTTGCGCCAGTCATCAAAACAGATTTCAAATTTCCATCATCAAAATATCCAAGTAAATCTGGATAGCTTGGACGGAACCTGCTTTGTTTAGTCTGCTCAAGTCGGGCAGCAAGAAAGCAGTGACGAACTGGGTCTTGTTCAATTAAGTTTTTGACTAGATCAATTGAGTGCGCATCAAGTGCACGGATTTCGTGTGCCATACCAAACTTTGATTTAGGTGACAGAAACTATTGGGGCGCCTTCAGAATCCATGCTCTCGGCAAGTTTCATCGCTTCTTCAATTAAAGTTTCAACAATTTGAGCTTCCGGAACGGTTTTAATAACTACACCCTTAACGAAAATCTGTCCTTTGCCATTTCCGCTGGCGACTCCAAGATCTGCTTCACGTGCTTCGCCAGGTCCGTTAACTACGCAACCCATAACGGCAACGCGCAATGGAACTTCCAAACCTTCAAGTCCAGCAGTTACTTGTTCAGCCAATGTGTAAACATCAACCTGGGCACGACCACATGATGGACAGCTAACAATCTCAAGTCCGCGCTGCTTAAGGTTTAGGGATTCAAGAATTTGATTTGCAACTTTCACTTCTTCAACTGGCGGAGCGGAAAGTGAAACTCGAATCGTGTCACCGATGCCATCACTTAGCAATGAACCGAAGGCAACAGCCGACTTGATGGTTCCTTGGAACAGCGGACCGGCTTCGGTTACGCCAAGATGAAGTGGGTAATCAGATTGCGCTGCAAGTAAGCGGTAGGCCTGAACCATCACAACTGGATCATGATGCTTAACGGAGATCTTTATATCACCAAAGCCATGCTCTTCGAATAGCGAGGCTTCCCAAAGCGCAGATTCAACCAAAGCTTCTGGGGTCGCCTTGCCATACTTCTCGAGCAATCGCTTATCTAGTGATCCAGCATTGACACCAATTCGAATTGGAATACCTGCATCACCTGCAGCTTTAGCAATTTCTTTAACTTTGTCATCAAATTGTTTAATGTTGCCTGGGTTAACTCGAACGCCAGCTACACCTGCATCGATAGCTGCGAAAACATATTTTGGTTGGAAGTGAATATCCGCAATCACCGGGATGCTGGATTTCTTGGCAATCTGTGGCAAGGCATCTGCGTCATCTTGACTAGGCACTGCAACGCGAACAATCTGGCAACCTGAAGCCGTAAGTTCTGCAATCTGTTGCAGCGTGCTATTAACATCAGCGGTTAGCGTTGTTGCCATTGACTGGATACTGATTGGCGCATCGCCACCGACCAAGATCGGATGTGTGCTGTGTCGAAGTGTGATTTGACGACTTTTGCGACGTGGCGCCAAAACTGGAGGCGGAAGCGCTGGTAGGCCAAGATCGATCGTCATAGCTTCTATTATCCGCCACTTTCAGGGTATTTGCTTTACCAGGGTGACACTGGGTTCTAGCAACTAGAAAACAATTGGCTTAATGATGTCTGCCAAGATAACGATTGCAGACATAGCCAGCAAAACTAACGACATTGCGTAAGCGACCGGCAGCATTTTCGCAGTATCTACTGGGCCAGGTAACGGCTTTCGGCGCACTCGGGCAATTTGCCTACGAGCCCCCTCGTAAAGCGCCCCAGCTATGTGGCCACCGTCTAGTGGCAGAACCGGCACCATGTTGAAAACAAATAAGAACAGGTTTACCGATGCCAGCAAAGTGACTAAGTCTCCGGCTTTGTAGATAGTTGGAACTTCTTCACTGCTAGCTATCTGGCCGCTAATTCGACCGATACCAACAACGCTTACTGGGCCCTCTGGATCTCTTGGTGCTTCAGTGAACAAATCACCCGCTAATCCAAATACTCTGGCTGGGAATTCCATTAACGCAGCGATACTGCTCGTCGTAACAGTTGCCATAAAACCTGGAACTTCAGAAACGGGCGATTGCACCAGTTCAAAGCTTGGTGAAATTCCCAAGAATCCGCGGGTTGTGACTTCCCCAGTTGGTTCACCAGCTTCAGTGAAAACCGGTGTTTCAAGTGCGGCTACTTCTACAGTCTTAGTTACCGTTTCACCAGATGAAGTTAAGTAAGTTACATCAACAATATTTCCAGCTTGATCACTAAGCGCAGTTCCCAAATCTTCCCAAGTGGAAATCTCGGTTCCATTAACGGTTAGTAGCTTGTCGCCTGCGTCCAGTCCGATTTCAGTGGCTGGCGTGCTGACGCCACCTTCACACGTGCCACTTGTGGAAGCAATACCATTTGGGTTTGCACTTGTCGGCACACAGGCTACAACTTCACTGACTGTTGTAGTGACTGCTGGACGACCGATGACACTCAATGAAATTGTGAAAAGAATTGTCGCAATTACCAAGTTCATGAAAGGCCCACCGAACATTACGGTCAACTTTTTCGGAACACTTAATCGGTAAAAAGTACGTGGCTCGTCTTCTGGTGCAATCTCGGCAAGAACTTCCTCACGCGCAGACTCAATCATTAGTCCCATACGTCCAAGATGTTCTCGATCTTGGACTCCCTTTGGATTAGGAGGGAACATTCCAATCATTCGAATGTAGCCACCGAGTGGAATCGCTTTGATTCCGTATTCGGTTTCACCCTTAATGCGCGACCAAAGTGTTGGTCCAAAGCCCACCATGTACTGCGGAACTTTTACGCCAAACTTCTTTGCCGGCGCCATGTGGCCAAGTTCGTGCAATGCAATCGACAAAAGTAGGCCAATTGCAAAAATTGATATTCCGAGCAGGGTCAGCATGTGATGGTCCTATTTCTTGGAATCAAGTAATTCACGACCATATAGTTGTGCCCAATCTGCAGCTTTCAAAACTTCTTCTATTGTCAGGTCTTGGTCTGACACAAAATTGGAATCGAAGTGAACCTGCAAAACCTCTGCCACAAAATCAACAATTCCCAGGAAGGAAAGCTCCCCAGCAAGGAATGCAGCGACTGCAACTTCATTTGCGCCATTAAGCACTGCAGGTGCAGTTCCAGCTCGGGAACCAGCCAATTTCGCCAGTTCTACGGCAGTAAATACTTCGTTGTCTAGAGGTTCGAAAGTCCAACTAGTGGCCTGCGTCCAATCGCAGCCACTTGCTATTCCGGTAATTCGGTTTGGCCAAACCAGACCTAGAGCTATTGGCAACCTCATGTCAGGAGGGCTTGCTTGGGCAACTGTGGAACCATCAATGAATTCGACCATGGAGTGAACGACTGACTGCGGATGTACGACTACATCAATGTTTTCAAAATCAATACCAAATAGCAGGTGCGCCTCTATAACTTCGAGGCCTTTATTCATCATGGTTGCGGAATTGATCGTTACTACTGGACCCATTGCCCAGGTCGGATGATTCAAGGCTTGCTCTGGCGTTACTGACTCAAGATCCTTGCGCGACTTACCTCGGAAAGGTCCACCGCTTGCAGTAAGAACTAAGCGCTTAACTTCACTTGCCTCACCTGAGCGCAAACATTGTGCGATTGCTGAATGCTCACTATCGACTGGAACAATCTGCCCTGGCTTTGCCAGTTTGGTAACTGCCGTTCCACCAATTACTAGTGACTCTTTGTTTGCTAGTGCCAATACTGACCCAGCAGTCAAAGCCGCAACCGTTGGCAGTAATCCGACCGCTCCAGTAATTCCATTAACCACAACGTCAGCCGATACTCCCGCAAGTTCAGTTGCTGCCTGCGGTCCAACGAGCATTTTTGGAAGCGTGAAGTTACCTTCGGAGTATCCAGCTTTCTTAGCTTGTGCGTAAATGGCTAGCTGCACATCTTGCGCTGCTGTGGCATTTGCTATCGCAACGTATTCAACTTGAAACTCGAGAGCTTGCTCGGCGAGCAAACTTGGATTGTTACCACCGGCAGAAATTCCAACAACTTTGAATTCAAAGTCGCTTGCTCTGATTACTTCTAAAGTTTGAGTTCCAATGCTTCCGGTGGACCCCAGAACAATTACCGAACGCATGAATTTCTTAGCATCGACTAAAGCGCTAGGTCACTAAGCACCAGAATGCGCTCATGAGTTAGATCGCGCATGGCATGTAGTAATCCTTCTTTGCCAACGCCAGATGCTTTTACGCCACCGTATGGCATTTGATCCGAACGGAAAGTTGGCACGTCACCAATGATTACGCCACCAACTTCAAGTTCTGAGTGCGCAAGGAATGCAGTTTGCACGTCGTGCGTGAATACGCCTGCCTGCAAACCAAATGGTGAGTCGTTAACTATGTCAAAGCCTTCCTGCGTTGAAGAAATTGAATTAACAAGCATGACTGGCCCAAATACTTCGTTGCAAGAAACCTTGGCGTCAACTGCAACATCAGCTAACACTGTCGGTTCATAGTAAGAGCCATTGCGCTTGCCGCCGGTTAGAACTTTCGCTCCCCCAGCAACAGCTTCATTAACCCATTCCTCAACTCGAATGGCAGCTGCTTCATTGATCATTGGACCAACAACAGTTTTTTCATCACGTGGGTCGCCATTTGGAAGAGCGGCAACTGCAGCAACAATCCGATTAGTCATTTCTTTAAAGATCGAGTCATGAATTAGAACTCGTTGCACCGAGATGCAGGACTGACCAGCTTGATAGTTAGCAAAGGTTGCAATACGCGAAGCCGCCCAAGTCATATCCTTTTCACTGTTCCAGTCTTCGAGTACAACTGCGGCGGCGTTTCCACCTAGTTCAAGGGTTATGTGCTTGCTTGGAACTGCCTTTTGAATTTCAAATCCGACTTTGTCTGAACCTGTGAAGGAAACAACTGGCAGGCGCACATCGGCAACTAGGCCAGGTGCTGCTTCATTGCCAACTGGAATAACGGACCATGAACCTTCTGGTAAATCTGTTTCGGCAAGAATCTCGCCTAGTACTAATGCGCTCAAAGGTGTGCTCGGAGCTGGCTTCACAATAATTGGTGCGCCAACTGCAATTGCAGGCGCAACTTTGTGTGCTACTAAATTCATTGGGAAGTTAAATGGTGAAATACCAAGCACTGGGCCGTGTGGGAATCGACGAATAATTGCCATTCGTCCTGCGGTAGCTGCTTCGGTATCAAGTCTTTGAAGTTCGCCAGAGAATCTGCGTACTTCTTCGGCTGCCCAACGGAAAGTCATTCCAGCGCGAGCCGACTCGGCGCGTGCCCATAAAAGTGGCTTGCCGTTTTCATCCAAAATCAATTGCGCGATCTCTTCGGCGCGCTCTGTTAGACGCTTAGAGATATGCATAAGCGCATCTGCGCGCTGGGCGGCTGTGGTACGACGAGCCGCATGGCGCGACTCCCAGGCTGCCGCTACAGCTTCTTCAACCTGTGCCGCACTTGGTACGTAATACTGGCCAACAACTTTTCCGTCACCTGGATGAATTACGTCTGCAACGACATCACTGGTGGCAGGCTTTCCGGCAATCCAAAATGGGTAAATAGCGCTCATATCCTCATACGTTACGCCCATATCTGCCCTTCCACTAACTGCGGGTCAAGCCTGCCTAGGGCCGACTTGTCAGAATCTGTCTCAGGTCTAACATTGTGTGCATGACTGCTACAAATATCTCAGCCCCTGTAAATGACATCGCTCAAGAGCGAAACCTGGTAACCGCTATTCCTGGACCAAAATCCGTGGCAATGCAAGCCCGTCGCCTGAGTGCGGTTAGTGGCGGGGTCGGTGCGGCCCTACCTATCTATATCGAGCGTGCCGCAGGTGGCATCGTCGTTGACATTGACGGCAACTCCTTGATTGACATGGGTTCTGGCATTGCAGTTACTGGTGTCGGTAACGCAGCTGAAGATGTTGTGACTCGGGTTCAAGAGCAGGTCGCCAGATTCACACATACTTGCTTTACCGTTACTCCCTACGAAGGCTACGTAGAAGTATGTGAAGCGCTTAACCGTTTAACTCCTGGAGATCACGAAAAGCGTTCGGCGCTATTCAATTCAGGTGCGGAAGCAGTAGAAAACGCCGTCAAGGTTGCTCGCTCCTACACAAAGCGTCAGATGGTTGTAGTTTTTGAACACGGATACCACGGTCGCACCAACTTAACCATGGGTATGACTGCCAAGAACATTCCATACAAGCAGGGCTTTGGACCATTTGCTCCAGAAATTTATCGCATGCCAATGTCTAATCCTTCGCACGATGGCCTAACCGGTGCTGAAGCTGCTGCGCACGCGATCAGCAAGATGAATAAGGAACTCGGTGCAGACAACATTGCTGCGATTGTGATTGAACCAATTCAAGGTGAAGGTGGCTTCGTAGTTCCAGCCGTTGGTTTCCTACCGGAACTAGTTAAGTTCTCTAAGGACAACGGAATCGTATTTATAGCCGATGAAGTTCAGACTGGCTTCTGCCGCACTGGACAATGGTTTGCTTCTGAGCATGAAGGCATTGTTCCGGACATGATCATCACTGCTAAAGGCATTGCTGGTGGTCTTCCACTATCCGCAATTACTGGCCGCGCCGAAATCATGGATTCCGTAGAAGCCGGTGGCCTTGGTGGAACTTATGCAGGTAGCCCGATCGCATGTGCTGCTGCACTTGGATCTATTGCAGTCATGGAACGCGAAGATCTAAACGCAAAAGCTCGTCGCATCGAAGAAATCATGAAACCAAGATTGCAAAAGATTGCTGACGATACTGGAGTTATCTGCGATGTTCGTGGTCGTGGCGCAATGGTTGCTGTGGAAATTGTCAAGAAGGGTTCTATGGAGCCTGATGCTGAAATGACAAACAAAGTTGCTAAGGCTTGCCATGTAAATGGTGTTCTTGTTCTTACAGCTGGTACCTACGGAAACGTTCTTCGCTTCCTGCCGCCAATGGTTATGTCTGAGCACTTACTTGAAGATGCCCTAACAATCATTGAACAGCAATTCAAAGAAGCAACTGCCTAATCGACATGACTGCGCAAACTGAGCATGCCTCAGTAAAGCGAGTTCGCACTGAACTTGAAAGTCACGGCGTTGCAACCGAGATTAGACATTTAGCGGATACGGCCAGGACTGCAGTTGACGCAGCCAATGTCCTTGAAGTTGAAGTTGGGCAGATCGCTTCCTCAATCGTTTTCAAAATAGACACTGACCAAGGTGAACGACCGCTTCTCGTTGTTACATCTGGCCGACACCGAGTTGATACCGCAATAGTGGCGTCGGCTCTTGGGGTTCCAAAGCTAGGGCGGGCTGATGCGGACTTCGTTCGGCTATGGAGTGGCTTTGCAATTGGCGGCGTCTCCCCCATCGGATGGCTCCATGATGGTGAAGTCTTTCAACCCCAAACAATTGTTGACACCGCTCTTAGTGACTACTCAGTGGTTTGGGGTGCTTGCGGACATACCCATGTAGTTTGCAGCCTTGACTTTGATTCCCTGTTAAAGATCACTGCTGGGACAGCACTTACTGTCGCAGCGGACTAAAGTCTTAAGTGTGTTTGTTCGCCTAGATATCACGCGAGTAAGAAGCCGTCATATTCTCATTGCCTTCTCGCTCATGGCGCGACAACGTCTGTCAATGCGCAAGCTGCCGGGGCTCACTTTTTACAAATTAATGGGCACTGGATCAGGTAAAACCTTTACGGTACGCGATGCAGACTTAAACCACTGGTGCGTCCTGTCAGTTTGGAAAACTCAGGAAGACTCATTGGCTTACTTAACTAGCAAGCCCGCTAGGCAATGGCGAAAGATCGCCCTAACTGAGGCCAATATCGAGCTTGAGCCACTGTCTGCAAAAGGTACTTGGGCAAAAAAGTCACCGTTTGGTAATCCAGTTCCCGAAAAATGGGATGGGCTAACAGCTGCACTTACTCGAGCGTCAATCAAACCTAGATGGTGGCGTGAGTTCTGGCGCAGTGTGCCACCGGTCTCAGCGGATTTGAACTCAACAGCAGGATTGATTACCAGTCTGGGAATTGGTGAAGCCCCAATTGGATTACAAGGAACTTTCAGCATTTGGGAAACCAACGAAAGCATTACTGCATTTTCTAGTAAACAAAAGCCACATGCGGCAGTAATTGCACGAACGCATGAAACTGGCTGGTACTCCGAAGAACTATTTGCCAGATTTAAAGTTAAGAAATTGTCGGGAACTTTTGCTGGTCTAGATTTTTCTAAGTTAGGCAAGTGAGTAGCAACATGCCTAACCTAAAATTGCAAAATAATCGTCTCTTGGTTGTAGCAATTGTTGCAGCAAGCACCACGGTGCTGGCAAATATTCTTTGGGCACTTGCATCGGGTGGAGCACGTGATGCTTTAACGATCACTGGAGTTTTGACATTTGCTGCGGCGTCGGGCTTACATGCTTATGTGGCTTATGGTCAGGAATTTCTAGTTAAGTTCTTAATGATCGCTCTTCTAGCCACTCTGGTCATTGAAGTTCTTGGAGTAGCGACTGGATTTCCATTTGGTACATATGAATACGATCCCGAGCGTCTTGGAATTTCAGTACTCGGAGTTCCGCTGTTAATTCCATTTGCCTGGTTCATGATGCTTTACCCGTCCTGGTTGATATCGCGTGATCTGTTTAAATCCAGTCTCTTAACCATTCCTGCTGCTGCACTTCTCATGTCTACCTGGGATCTGTACCTGGATCCTCAAATGGTCAATGAAGGTTATTGGGTTTGGTTTGTAGATGGAATCGCAACTAAGGAAATACCGCTAACAAACTTTCTTGGCTGGTTTTTATCTACCGCACTGATTTTTACTTTACTTTCCGTTGCACTAAAACCAAAGCAATCTGAAATTTCTAACGCAACGCCATACGCACTTGTGCTCTGGGTGTGGCTCGGCAGCTTCTTGGTGAACATAGTTCCGGTTTCCCCATTTTTTAATCAACCTGTTGTCGCCATAACCGGGTTTATCGGCATGGGAATTGTTCTGATTCCATGGTCGTGGATGCTATGGCAACGACGTTAATCATTGTTGCAGTAGGTATCTCGTTACTGCTCACCGTTAATTCAGTTATCAATCACTTTGCTTTGATTCGGCCAAAGCCGGCTCGCATTGCCTCAAGAGTTGCAATTCTGATTCCAGCTCGTAATGAAGAAAACTCAATCACTTCCGCAGTGCAAAGCGTGCTCAATCAGGAGTTACTAGATCAGTTTGAAGTTGTGGTCTTGAATGACGGTTCAACTGATGCCACAGCCGAAAAGTTATCAGCATTGACGCATCCCAAGTTACGGGTGATCAATGGCGAGCCCGAGTTACCTCAGGGCTGGTTGGGTAAGAACTGGGCTTGTCATCGGCTTTCCGAAAGTGTTGATGCTGACTTCTTAGTTTTTATCGATAGTGATGTGACTCTGGAACCATTGGCGGTAGCAAGTGCAATTAATGCGCTGACTGAGAACCAGCTGCACTTAGTCAGCCCTTATCCTCGGCAGCTGGCCCCAACATTGCTCGCGCGAATTGTGCAGCCCTTGTTGCAGTGGTCATGGTTGACGACCGTGCCATTGCGAACTACTCGGTCTTCAGTTCGTCCAAGTCTGGCTGTGGCTAACGGTCAATTTCTAGTCTGTAGAACAGATTCATATGTGGCCAGTGGTGGTCATAAGGAAGTCAGAAGTGAAGTCCTAGACGACATTGAATTACTTAGGTCGTTTTATCGAAATGGATTCACTGGTTGCGTGATTGATGGATCTGATATCGCAACCTGCAAAATGTACGAAAGCAACCAGGACTTGATCTCTGGTTACGCAAAGAGTCTTTGGAATGCATTCGGT
>JALRCB010000059.1 GCA_023257525.1 Candidatus Nanopelagicales bacterium | reverse complement strand
CTCGGTGGCGTTATTTTCCGGGAACCAATCATCATCAGCAACATCCCAAGATTGGTGCCTGGCTGGACTAAGCCAATCATCGTTGGTCGTCACGCATTTGGTGATCAGTACAAAGCCACTGACGTCAAGATTCCAGGTGCGGGTTCATTAACTATGACCTTTACTCCAGCTGATGGTGGCGAACCAATGGAATTGAACATCTTTGACTTCCCAGCTTCAGGTGTTGCCATGGGAATGTACAACTTGGATGAATCAATTCGCGAGTTTGCTCGCGCTTCGCTTCGTTATGGTTTGGGACGCAATTACCCGGTTTACCTTTCAACCAAGAACACCATCTTGAAGGCTTATGACGGTCAGTTCAAAGATATTTTCCAGGAAGTATTTGAAAAAGAATTCAAAGCTGATTTTGATGCTGCCGGTCTAACTTACGAACACCGCTTGATCGATGACATGGTTGCTTCCGCGCTTAAATGGGAAGGTGGCTATGTCTGGGCTTGCAAGAACTATGACGGTGACGTGCAGTCAGACACTGTGGCCCAAGGCTTTGGTTCGCTTGGACTAATGACTTCTGTACTAATGACTCCAGACGGCAAGACGGTTGAAGCCGAAGCAGCACACGGCACCGTGACTCGTCACTACCGCCAACATCAGCAGGGTAAGCCAACCTCAACGAATCCAATTGCTTCAATCTTTGCCTGGACTCAAGGTCTGGCACATCGTGGCAAGTTAGATGGCACACCTGAGGTTACAAAGTTTGCGGAAACTCTAGAGCGCGTCTGCATTGAAACTGTAGAAAGCGGCAAGATGACAAAAGATCTTGCTTTGCTAATTAGCAAAGATCAGGCTTACTTAACTACTGAAGATTTCTTAGCAGCTATAAATGAAAACCTACAGAAAGCGATGTCGGCCTAATTTATGCTGGGCGTAATTTCAGCAAATGCAAATGGCGTTCGCGCTGCACTAAAGCGTGGCGGTTTTGATTGGATTAAGAATCAACTTGATGCTGGAAATGCCGAAGTAGTTTGCCTGCAAGAAGTTCGCGCAACCACAGATCAGTTACACGAAGTGCTTGCCACCGCTGGGCTATCAGATTTACATGTTGCTCATGATTCAAGTGCTCGCCTTGGCCATGCCGGGGTAGCAATTTTGAGTACTAAGAAGTTAAGCAAGATAAAAACTGGTGTTGGACCAAAAGAATTTGCTGATACCGGTCGTTGGGTCCAGGGAGAAATTGAAACCAAAAAAGGGCCAATGACTGTCGCTTCTGTTTATGTTCACTCCGGTGATGCGGAGAAACCAGTTCAACAAGAGAAGTATCGATTTCTAGAAGCTATGACCAAGAAGTTTCAAGCGGCTCAAAAAGCAGATGAACTTTTTCTGGCCTGCGGTGACTTCAATGTTGGTCACCGCGAACTCGACATTAAGAATTGGAAAGGCAACTTAACTAAAGCTGGTTTCCTTCCAGAAGAGCGCGCTTACTTTGATAAGTGGTTCGACAAAGTTGGAGTTGTTGACTTAGGGCGAAAGCATGCGGGCGAAGTTGAAGGGCCTTACACCTGGTGGTCATGGCGCGGTCAAGCGTTCGATAACAACGCTGGCTGGCGCATTGATTACCACGTTGCGAATTCTGCACTTGCTCCACATTGCAAGGAAATTGTGGTTGGTAGAGCAGATTCATATGCGCAAAGGTGGAGCGATCACGCCCCGGTTACGGCGAAATTTAACTTGTAGACTCTAGCCATGGGGACCTTTTGGCAAACGATGACAATCGTTTTGCTGTTTACGGTAATTGGTGGCATTTTTGCCGCAGCTGAGGTCGCGCTGATTTCACTTCGCGACAGCCAGGTCAAGAAACTCGCTGCAACAGGTAGACGTGGGCGTCGCCTAGAGAAGTTAATGCTTAACCCGAATCGATTTTTGGGGGCAGTACAAGTAGGTGTAACTCTGGCTGGATTCTTGTCGGCAGGTTTTGGCGCATCGAGAATCGTGCCGATTTTTTCACCTCAATTAGTTTCTTGGGGATTGAGTGAAAGTGCCGCCGAAACTATGGCATTCATTTTGGCCACTTTGCTTATCGCATACTTATCTTTAGTAGTAGGTGAGTTAACTCCTAAACGATTAGCGATTCAACATTCAGAGCGATTCGCACTTATTTTGGCCACACCATTGGATTTCATCGCCAAAATTACGGCACCATTTATTTGGCTGCTTTCACATTCTTCCGATGCGTTACTGCGAATTGTTGGTGGCGACCCACAAGCAGGTAAAGAACAAATTTCCGGTGAAGAACTTCGTGGCATGGTTGCTATGCATGAAGATCTGACTCATGCCGAACGCGAACTTATCGATGATGTTTTTGAAGCGGGCGAACGTGAGATTCGCGAAGTTATGATTCCGCGTACTGAAGTAGCGTTTCTCGATGCTGATTTGCCAGTTTTCAAAGCTGTAAAGATTGTTGCGGATAAACCACACTCGCGTTATCCAGTCTCGGATGACTCCGAAGACGACATTTTGGGATTTGTTCACGTTCGTGACTTACTGGATCCAGAAATCCGGGAACGCTCAATTCGAGTTGGTGACTTGGTGCGCGATGTCGCAAGACTTCCAGGCACCAAACGAGTTATCCCAGCGCTAACCGATATGCGAGCCACAAATGCTCACATGGCAATTGTTGTTGATGAATATGGTGGCACTGCCGGAATTATCACGATGGAAGATCTAGTTGAAGAACTTATTGGCGACATCCGCGACGAATACGACACGGATGCTTCCGAAGGCGTGATTCCACCAGGTAAAGACGTCGTGGTAGATGGCTTACTTAACCTCGATGATTTCCTAGAGGAAACCTTGATGGAATTGCCAGAGGGTCCATACGACACAGCCGCCGGATTTATGGCAGCCCAGCTTGGTCGAATCCCAATGGTTGGTGACGAGATTGTGATTGAGACGGGATCTTTGACAGTTTTGGAAATGGATGGCCGAAGGGTGTCCCGAATTCGAGTAGTTCGTTCTGCCACAATAGGGGAATGACACCGCGCGTCTTATCTGGCATTCAGCCGACTTCCGATAGTTTCCACGTTGGTAACCATCTAGGCGCACTACAAAACTGGGTTGCGATGCAAGAAACGCACGAATGCGTTTACTTCATTGCTGACATGCATGCCATCACAGTTGAGCAAGATCCAAAAACACTTCGGAATCGGACTCTGCTTTCTTATGCACAACTCTTAGCTCTTGGTATTGATCCAAATAAATCGACTTTGATTGTGCAAAGTCATGTGCCAGAACATGCGCAGTTGATGTGGGTTATGTCTTCAATTACTGGCTTAGGCGAAGCAAACCGCATGACGCAGTTCAAAGACAAGTCTGCAAAGGGTGGTGCAGCTACCACAAGTGTTGGTCTGCTGACTTATCCAATTTTGCAAGCAGCTGACATTTTGCTTTATCAAGCCAACGCAGTCCCAGTTGGCGAAGATCAGCGTCAGCATTTAGAGCTGACTCGCGATCTTGCAATTAGATTTAATGGCCGCTTCGGTGAAACTTTTACAGTTCCGGAACCACACATCGTTAAGGGCACCGCAAAAATTCAGGACCTACAAGATCCGACTGCAAAAATGAGTAAGTCCTCGCCATCAGGCTGTATTAATTTATTGGATCCGTTGAAAACGACTGAAAAGAAAATCAAATCAGCAGTAACCGATTCAGATTCAGTAGTGGCTTTCGATCCTGTAAACAAAGCGGGTGTTTCAAACTTGTTGACGATCATGTCTGCATACACCGGAACTGCGATTCCTGAATTAGTTACGAGTTTTGAAGGTCGGATGTATGGCGACCTTAAGAAAGAAACTGCAGCCGCTGTTCTGAATTTTGTCGAACCCTTGCAGACCAAAGTGGATTCGTACATGACAGACCCTGGCGAACTTGAGAACTTAATGCGAAAGAGCTCCACTCGCGCTCGAGAGATTGCGTCAAAGACGCTGGCTGATGTTCACGACAAACTCGGATTCGTGCGTCCGTGATTTTGAGAAAGCCATGAGCTGGGACGTAGTACTTTTCGATCTTGACGGCACATTAACGGATAGTGGTCTTGGTGTTGGGAATGGAGTTTTATACACATTGGAAAAAATGGGATACCCAAAACCAAGTGATGCTGAACTCAAAAAATATTTAGGTCCACCTTTGTGGACTTCATTTCAGGACTATGCCGGGATGCCCGAGTCTGATACTCCAGAAGCAGTGCGCTTGTATCGCGAGTACTACAACGAAACTGGTGCCTTTGAGAATTCGGTGTACCCAGGAATCCCAGAGCTACTCACAAAGTTAAATGCCGATGGAAAGCGATTGGCAGTTGCTACTTCGAAAGTTGATTATGCCGCATTAGCAATTTTGCGTCACTTCAATTTGGAACATCACTTCGATGTAATTGCCGGTTCGGATGAAACTGGTGAGCTTCGTGGCACCAAGGCACTAGTGATCGAGCACGCCCTGGCCGAATTGAAAATGTGCGACGGTACTTCAATCGTGATGATCGGGGACCGAGAACACGATATCTTGGGTGCCAAAGAGCATGGAATCCCTGGGATCGGAGTCCTTTACGGATACGGCGATCGGGCCGAACTTGAATCAGCTGGAGCCCTGGAAATTGCGACTCAAGTTTCGGATTTAGAACTGGCTTTGACCCGCTAGATTCGGTCTAAGAATTCGGGCATTTGTGGTGTGCGGTACATCACAGCGGATTTTCCTTGGCACCTCTGCAGGCTTGAGTCCTAGACCCTAAACTTCTGGCTATGGCTGTTAAATCAATGGAAAATGGTGTCTCGGCGCCGGGACGCGCACAAATCGCATTTAGACATTTAAGAACTGACAAATGGTGGGTCGAACCATTGATTTCTGTCGTAGTACTTGTGTCCTTCATCGCGTATTCAACTTGGCGCGCATTTGAAAATGCGTACTACTACGTGGACCACTTAGTATCACCGTTTTACTCACCTTGCCTTGCCACATCGTGTCCACCAGAAGCAGCCATTTTTGGTACACCGTTCGGTGATTGGTGGACACTGTCACCAGCACTTTTGATTTTGGTTTTCCCATTAGGTTTCCGTTTGACTTGCTACTACTACCGCAAGACTTACTACCGCGCGTTTTGGATGTCACCGCCTGCATGTTCAGTAGCTGAACCTCACAAAACCTATACAGGCGAAACTCGTCAGCCACTGTTACTTCAGAATTCACACCGTTACTTCTTCTTCGCTGGCCTTATCTTCAACGTCATTTTGACTTACGATGCGATTTTGGCATTCAAGGGTAAAGATGGTGGCTTTGGAATGAGCGTAGGAACCGTTGTGTTGTTGGCAAATGCAATCTTCCTATGGATGTACTCGTTGTCATGTCACTCCTGCCGTCACGCAATCGGTGGTCGCTTAAAGCACTTCAGCAAGCACCCGATGCGATACAAGGCATGGACCTTTGTTTCTACTCTTAATCCACATCATCCAAAGTTTGCCTGGGTTTCGCTGATTGGCGTTGCTCTGTGTGACCTGTACGTACGCAGCGTCGCAACAGGCCAAATCACAAACATCTACTTCTTCTAAGGGGACTTGAACACTCATGGCTGAATTTGAGCGTCACGACTACGACGTTGTAATCATCGGTGCTGGTGGCGCAGGACTTCGCGCTGCAATCGAAGCACGGGCAAGTGGTCTGCGCACTGCAATCATCTGCAAGTCCTTGTTTGGTAAAGCACATACCGTTATGGCTGAAGGTGGCATTGCTGCCAGCATGGGTAACGTAAACAGCAAAGACAACTGGATGGTTCACTTCCGCGACACAATGCGTGGCGGTAAGTTCCAGAACAACTGGCGTATGGCAGAACTTCATGCCAAGGAATCTCCAGATCGTGTTTGGGAGCTTGAAGTATGGGGTGCGCTATTTGATCGCACCGCAGAAG